>JAATGQ010000112.1 GCA_015654595.1 Chitinophagales bacterium
AAAAAAAATGGACTCAGCCCTTACGGAACTGGAGCATAACAGTCTCCCAACTAGCCATTATTTTTGGGGATAGATTGAAATTGAATCTTTGAAAAAATTAATTGACACGGTTTATTTTACACTCCCTGCGCGGCTGCGTTTGGATGTATTTCGCAGCAAAATCAGCGATTAAAATTATTGGGGGTTATTGCCGCTGGCCGGGCCAGGTTACGCGGGAGTTTTCTTAATTCTTATTGCAGATAAAGAAGAAGGGTTTTAATTCTTTCTGGCGGACGACCTTTTGGATGGCGTCGCGTTTGTGAAGCGTCTTGTGTTTATTGACATCGAAGATCTCGTGGGCAGTACAAAACGTGTCGATCGTTTCGTAGTGGAACAACAGGTCATTTAATTGTTCCAACTCACGCTCCATCGACTTTTCATTCATGTGTTCATCTTTCACCAGAACAAGCAAATCCCTGTTACAAGCTTTCATTTCTATTAGATTTTAATAACCAGACATTCCTTTGTTTATACCACATCCGCATTTCTTGCTGCTACCGCCGATACCTCGACTGGAGCCGCAGCTAGTTATTACAATGCTACTAAATAATAATAAAATAATCAATACCTGCTTCATGGTTTGTATAAAACTTAGTTCTACAATTTAACTAATTTGTAGGAAAATTAGTATCCGCGCTTGGACAGTCCCGTAAAAATTAACAATTCTGATCATCCGAAACCAAAAGTTCTGATAGCGCCGCTGGACTGGGGATTAGGTCATGCAACCCGATGTATTCCAATAATTAAAGAATTATTAAATCAGCAATGTGACGTTATTGCCGCGGTTTCGGGCGCTCAAAAAGCGCTTTTAACAGCCGAAATTCCGTCTTTAAAATTTACTGTAATACCGGGTTATCGAGTGAAATATGCCAAAAATCGTGCCTTCACGATCCTACGGATTATTGTTTCTATTCCCAAAATCTTGATTTCGATCAAGCGCGAAAACGCATGGATACGGCAGTTTTGTGCTAAGGAGGCGCCAGACCTCATCCTCTCCGATAATAGATACGGTTTATATGTGCCGGGGGTTGTCTCGGTCTTTATCACGCATCAGTTAAGGATACAAACGCCTGTCTCCTGGGTGGAGGGATTGGTGCAGGCCATGAATTACCGGGCGATCGGGAAGTTTTCGGTTTGTTGGGTGCCGGATGGAGAAAAGGTTTCGCTGGCGGGGGATTTGTCGCATCCGAAGAAGATGCCGCGGGTGCCGACGAGGTATATTGGGTGGTTGTCGCGGATGGATGCGGGTGGAGGGCAGGCGGAGCGAGCGGGCGGCGGGCGCAACTATTTGCTTGTATTGTTGTCAGGGCCGGAGCCGCAGCGATCGATATTGGAGCGAATGATTTGCGACCAGGCGAAAGACGCGGCCAAAAACATTGTTGTCGTGCGAGGTTTGCCGGATGGAGGCCTTGTGCTAGAGTGGCCCGAAAATGTAACGGTTTATGACCACTTGCCAGCGGCAGAGCTGGAAACTATTATAAGAGGCGCGGAGCTGGTTGTTTGCCGGTCTGGCTATAGCACGATAATGGACCTTGCCCGCCTGAAGAAGCCCGCCGTTCTCATACCCACGCCGGGCCAAACGGAGCAGGAATACCTCGCCGTCCACCTCTCCTCCAAATCATGGGCCCTCACCGTGCGTCAAAATGAGCTGTGCCTGGCCGATATACTCAGCCATTGGGAGCAGACTGGCGCCCTTGACGGACGCTGCGGGCAACCTGCCTGGCCCGCCCCCGCCTGGCCTGCTGAGGAAGATGATAGTCAGCTGCTGGCGCGCGCGATCAGCGAGGCCTTAGTCCTTGCCGGATTTCGGATAATCGAAAAATAAAAGCTCGGGCGAGCTGCTCGCCAGGTCCTTCCAATGCTCCGTATTGGCCTTAACGGCAAACACCGCACACGTCGGCATGTTATCCAGCCTTGCGGTAGTCAGCATATTGACAAAAGAAGTAATACCCGGATTGTGAGAGAAGATGGCGACCGTATCATCCTTGTCGTCAAGATCGGCAACAATGGACTGGAAGGTCTCGGGCGCCGCATGATATAGAGAGGGAATAAAAACGATGTCTTTTGCTTTGCGATCAAATTCCTCAACAAAATACTCCGCAGTCTGGCGGGCCCGCTTCGCCGGGCTGGATACGAAACGGTCGATGCTTATCCCCCGCTGAACCAATCTCTTCGCCATATCCGGCGCATCCCGCTTACCGCGATCGTTTAAAGGGCGTTCAATATCGCTTTGATCCGTGTTGTCCCAACTGCTTTTCGCATGTCGTATGATCAATAAGGTCTTCATCGATGTTCGAGAGGATAAGCCGCAGGCGATCCGGCTGACCGCCGCGATCAGCGTCCCCGATTATATATCGAAGGCCTGCGAATTGATAAAATTGATGAGCGAAACAGTATTCTTCAACTTCAGCTTCTTCAGAATATTGTGCCGATGCACTTCTACCGTCTTTAAGGAAATGTTCAACTCAGATGCTATCTCCTTAGAAGAAAGCCCTTCTTTCAAGGCGCGTACGATCTGCATTTCCCGATCAGAAAGATTATTGATATCGGGATTGACCTGATCGCCGTTGAGCAATTGATCGGAGAGGATGTTCTTTACCTCCTGGCAAATGTAAATGTGGTTGTTGCTGACCTCGGAAATCGCTTCCAGCATTTCCTGGCGGGGGGAGTTCTTGGTTACGTATCCCTTTGCGCCAAGACGGATCATCTTCTTGGCATAAGCCGGCTGAGAGTGCATGGAGACGCCGATGATCTTGGAGCCGGGGGAATATTTTCGAATCATCTTCAACACGTCGAAGCCGCTCATAGGCGCCATATTGATGTCAAGCAATACGACATCAGGCCGCTTATCTCTTGCAAGCTCGACAGCCCTCTCTCCATCGCCGCATTCTGCGACAACGTCGAAATTCTCATTCTTACCCAATAAGAAGCTCCATGTCTCCCGGATTAAGGTATGATCGTCTACGATCATGATAGAAACTTTTTTCATACGCCGTGGTTTATTCTACGGAGAAATAATCATACGATACTAATGAGCACAATAACCAGCGACAGATTTATTAAGGGAGTGGGTCTAAAAAAATTGGCTATATAATATTAAGGATTTTTTCTTAAGAACCCCAATTCGGTTAAATTTTTTTTCTCAGTTTGGTGATTTTCAGCTAAGGAGATTTTTAGTACCCCCGGACGTTCTTTCCTTCCATGTAATTGATAAAGGCCCTGTTCACTACACGGTTCCCGCCAGGCGTGGGATAATTCCCGGTGAAGTACCAGTCACCCGTATTGGTAGGGCATGCTTTGTGGAGGGATTCTATTGTCTGGAAGATGACTTGTACAGGGATATCGATATCCGAAGGGGTGATCAGTTCTGCGATCTTGTTGGAGATCTCTTCAGGCGTAAAGGGTTTGTATATCTTCTGAACGATATTCTCGGTGTCGATCTTGCCTATACGCTCGAGCTCTTTACATTGCTCGTAGAATTCCTGGAGGCATTCTTCCTTGCCACGTTCTTTCATCAACTCTACAGCAGCGCGGAAGGCGATAAAATCACCGAGTTTGCTCATGTCGATGCCATAGCAATCCGGATAACGTATCTGCGGAGCGGAGGACACAACGATGATCTTCTTTGGTTCGAGCCTGGTCAGCATCCGGATGATGCTTTCCTTTAGGGTAGTGCCGCGTACGATAGAGTCATCGATAACGACCAGCGTATCGACGCCTTTATTGACCGTTCCATAGGTCACGTCATAAACGTGCTGAACCATTTCATTCCTGCTTGCGTCTTCTGTGATAAAGGTGCGCATCTTTACGTCCTTGATCGCCACTTTCTCAACGCGGACCTTGCGGGTGAGCATTTCCACCAGTTTTTCCTTGTTGATATCATTGCCCCAGGACAGGATGCGTTCGAGTTTTACGCCTTCCAGATAGTCGTCCATGCCTTTCCATAATCCATAGAAAGCCACTTCAGCCGTATTGGGTATAAAAGAGAAGATAGTGTTCTTCAGGTCGTGGCCGATCGCGTCGAGGATCTGCGGGCTCAGGTTATAGCCAAGGGCTATACGCTCGCGATAGATCTTTTCGTCGCTGCCGCGGGAGAAATAAATACGTTCGAAGCTACAGGCCCGGCGCTCTTTTGGTTCGAGGATCGTCTCGATGGACGCGGAGCCGTCGGCCTTTACGATAAGTCCCTTCCCAGGCATCAGTTCCAGTACTTCATTTTCGCCGACATTGAAGACCGTACGGATAGCTGATCTTTCAGAAGCGGCGACGACGACGTCTTCATTCATATAATAATACGCGGGGCGGATGCCATGTGCATCACGGAAGACAAAGCTGTCGCCGTTGCCAATCAGACCGCCGACGGTAAATCCGCCGTCGAAGAGGGGAACCGCCTTGCGGAGCATGCCTACGACATCGAGATTGCCAGGAGAATCTTCATCTGCCCTGACCAGGAAGTGGTGGATGACTTCCATCATCGCCGCCAGGTCGCTTTGCTTTTGGAAAACGCCGGGTTCCACATTGATCAGGTCAAACAGTTCGTCCGTATTAACGAGGTTGAAATTACCAGCCAGCGCCAGGTTTCGGGCAGGGATGGTATTTCTCTTTATAAAAGGATGACAAAATTCTACGAGGTTCTTTCCTTGGGTGCCGTAACGCAGGTGGCCCAGCAATAACTCTCCGAGGGAGGAGATATGGCCTTTCATCAGGCCGGGGTGTTTGGTAATATCGGGCTGATATTGTTCCAGCTCTTTTACCTCATTCATGATCCGGGAAAAAACGTCGGCTATCGGTTGGTTGTTGGCGCTGCGGATGCGATTAAGAAAGGGGTGGCCAGGTTCTATATTCAACTTCACCGTGGCGACTCCCGCCCCATCCTGTCCCCGGTTGTGTTGCTTTTCCATCAGAAGATACAGTTTGTTCAATCCATACAGAACTGTACCATATTTCTGTAAATAGTAGGAGAACGGCTTGCGTAATCTAATGAATGCCAGCCCGCATTCATGCTTTATTGCATCGCTCATGGAATATTTTACTTCGCTTTGGCAGACCAGCCGCCAAAAATGAACCGCAAAGTTACCATTTATTTCTATAAAGAAAAGTAAAAGAAATAAGCGAAAAAACCCCCAGTCTTCATAGGCTTGGGGGCGGTGTACAACAGGAAGAAGTTACACTCTTTTTGGGAACCTAAATCCCGGTTGATCTTTCGAAAGGATGGATTGGATTAAAAACGTGTCTATGTTAAAAATGCATCAAACTGCGCTATTAAGGAAGAAAAACTCCCAGGAATTGCCTGCGCTAAGGGAAAACTCCCTAAAAATGAACTAAATATAAGTGGCGTTTGTGTTAATGAAGTTCACCAGAGAGGCCGAGTTCTTAAGTTTCAGCTTCTTAAGGATGTTATGGCGGTGTACTTCGACCGTTTTCAATGATATGTTGAGACTGGTGGCGATCTCCTTGGAAGACAGCCCCTCCTTTATATAATTGATGATCTGCATTTCTCTTTCTGTGAGCGCATTGATATTCGGAGAGTCCTCCTTCTCGTCGAGCAGCTGCTCGGAGATGATATTCTTTATCTCGTCGCAGATATATTTATTTCCGTGGTTGACTTCGAGGATGGCCTTGATCATTTCTTCCTTGGAAGAGTTCTTGGTGACATAACCCCGGGCGCCCATCTGGAGCATTTTCTTTGCATAGGCAGGTTGGGAGTGCATCGACACGCCTATAACCTTTGAGCCGGGGGAGATCTTACGGATCCTTTGGGTTGCTTCCAATCCGGAAAAAGGAGCCATATTTATATCCATCAGTACAACGTGCGGGCGTTTGGTTTTTGCCAGCTCAACCGCTTCCTGTGCGTCGCCACATTCAGCTATGACCTGGAACCTTGCGTCACTATTCAAAATATAACTCCAGGTCTCCCTGATCAGTTTATGGTCGTCTGCAATTAAGATATTGATCTTGCTCATATAGGATTGTTTTAAGATTTTTTATATAACAGGCACCTGTACTCTTAGTTTGCAACCCGCTCCTGGTGCGGATTGAATGGTTACTTTTCCTCCGAACAGGTCAGCCCTGCTCATGATATTGGAAAGGCCAAGTCCTTTTTTGCTCATCTTTTCAGGGTCGAAGCCTTTACCATCATCGGTTATACTTAGTTCGATCGTACTGTTTTCTGTTTCATCAAAGGTAAGCTCGATGATAAGGTTTCGGGCGCTGGAGTGGCGGAGCACGTTATTGACCTGCTCCTGGATGATCCGGAAAAGCATTAGCTTGGTCTTGTCGCTGATCTTCTCGTCAAAGTTCCCGATAGGATAAAATTCGACGTGGATCGCTTTCGTGGTCTGGATGCTTTCCACCAGGTCGGTAATGGAGTCAACCAGGCCAAGGTCCCCGATGCTGGCAGGGACAAGGGACCGGGATATGTTTCTTATCTCATGTATGGCCTGGTGGATATTGCCGGCGCTTCGGTTGATCAGGTTCAGCCGTTCGGCGGTATCGCTCTTGGCCAGTTCGAGATAAAGTTTTGTCGTCGAAAGGATCTGGTTGATATTGTCGTGCAATTCCTTTCCTATTTCTGCGCGTTCCTTTTCCTGGGCGTCGACCATTGCCTGGGCGATGAGTTTTTGTTTATTCAGTTCCTGTTGCAGCAGCTTGTCTTCGGCCTTCTTGCTTTCTATAATGATGGTGACGAGGTTGGCTACGCGCTCGAAGATATCCATTTCGAAGTTGGTAGGGCTTTTCGACACGGTGTAATAGACAGCAAACGCCGCAAGGACCTCGTCTTTTCCATTGAGCACAGGTAAAGACCAGCAGGCGCGCAGGCCAAATTGCAGGGCGAGATCGCTATGGTTTTCCCAAAGAGGATCGGTGGCGATATCACTTACGATAACCGTTTCTTTGCGGAACATAGCCGTTCCGCAGCTGCCGGCTTTTGGGCCGATAGGCAGACCATCGATGGCATAGGAATAGACGGCCGGCAGACTAGGCGCCGAAAGCAGCCGGACATGTTCACCATCTTCGTCGAGCGTGAGTACGCAGCAGTACATACCCGGGAAGATATTCTGTATGCCTTTGAGGAAGAAGTTCAGCAGGGTCCGAAGACTCATCCGCTTGCCGGTATTCAGCTCCAGCACCCGCTTTTCAAGCGCCAGCAGTCCTTCCTGTTTCTTGCGGAGCGTCACATCCTTGAAATAGGCGAATACTCCCTGGTCAAAAGGATAAAGGCTCATTTCCAGCCAGCGATCCGAACGGATATAATATTGATCAAACGTGACCGTCATCTTCTTTTTGAAGGCCTTATGAAAGCATTGCCAGGTATCGGTATCGACCAGTTCAGGAAGTTTATCCCAGATGGACTGTCCAAGCATTTCCGCTGAAGGAATATGCATGATCCTTTCTGCTTCGCGGTTCCAAAGCTGCACCCTGAAAGACTGGTCAAGCACAAAAAAACCATCCGAAATGTTTTCAAGAACCTGCGATATCTGCTCTGAATAATGCCGCAGCTGCAATTCTACCCATTGCTGGTCCTGGGGAGCAAGTTCCTTCTCTTCTGTAATATCCTTACTCACTAGCATAATGCCGCTTATGCGGCGGTCGGTATCTTTTACATATCGAATAGAGGAAATAAGGTACGATTTTTTTCCGTCACTGGAAATATAAGTCGTCTCTCCCTCCCAAAAGCCCTTCTTTTTGAGGATTTGTTGGACCTCTTCTGCGGTAGTATAACAGTATTGAAAATCAGCGACCTTATGAAGGGGTTTTCCGACAGCCGAGGTCGAAGAGATCCCGTAAAAGTGTTCCGCTGCATCATTCCAGAAAACGATATTGTTTTCCAGGTTGGTGGTAACGATAATATCCTGGGTGATCTTTACTGCAGTGGAGGGTGGTTCCTCTGCAGCAGCCAGCGGGGGGAACGGGTCGGCATAAACCTTCATGCCGGTCAGCTGCCATCCTCCTGCTCCCGCTTCCGTCAGGTAGCGGGGCGTAGATATCCAGCGGATGATAAATGATTTTGTTCCGGGTGTTTGGACAGAAAGATCCAGAATTGGGGGGAAGCCATTTTGCCATTCGTTTCCCGAAAGTGCCGGTTCGGTTTTGCCAAGGAGAGGGAAGATATCCAATATACTAATGCCTAGGTATTTATGGATATTCCGCCGTTTGAGCAGGGCTGCAAACCTTGCACAAGTGGACTGGATAGCCCCTGTGGGAGCAATGTCCATAAAATAAGGTTGTCTAAATTGCTTTGTCGTAGGCACGGACTTTTGGGCACTACTTAGCATACTGAATATATAATTGTCAGATTACGCCCAATGGAGGTTTACTACCCCGATTGGGCTATCAAATTACTAAAGAAGCATGTATGCTAGCCTAAATAATATGTTATTTCGTGCCCAATAGGGGTTTATACCTAAATTAATTACCGGCTGTAGATGAATTGATCTGCCATCTGCTAAGATTGGAGCAATTACGGTAGTCCCCATCGATCATAATATAGAAGGTTGGGATCTTGGTAACGAACCAATGGTCAAGGGCTTGTGTCTTTTTTTCATCCAGAGCACGCTGGGCAATACGGTTATAGTCGTCGCGCATATTTTCCCGATGCGGCTCCGATTTGGAAAGCATTTTTACGATACGAACGCCTTGCTTGCCTCTTTCGTCGGTAAAGGGAACAGGCTTGGTGATCTCGCCGGGTTTGAGATTAGTATTCTTGAGCAGCAGGACCATATCCTTATCGAGGTCAGAGATCGTCAGGAAGGTAGAACCTGTCCTGTTCATGATCTGACCGCCGGCCGAGCGGGTCTGCATATCGGTTGGTTCTGCGGTCATGTTTACGGCTTGTCCAACATTGATCTTCCCGTCGAGGAGGGCGGTGCGGATCGTATCGAGTTCGCCGCTGGCTTCTTTTATTTCTTCGTCTGTGATCGGAGGGATGCGGAGGATATGTCTTACGACGGCATCGTCTCCGTTGCGGCTTACCATCTGGATGATATGCCAGCCATATTTACTTTTTACAGGAGGAGAGACCTGTCCTTCCTTCAACCGGAAAGCGGTGGAGAAGAAGACCGGATCCCACATTTTGCTGTCGTTACGGTTCAATTCGATCATGCCACCATTGTTCTTGCTGCCTGGGTCTTGGCTATAGATCCCGGCGAGGGATTCGAATTTACGCTGGCCGGATTCGACCTGTTGTTTATACCCGTTGAGTTCGTCGACGGTCAGCTTTTCGATGTCGCGGCTTGCTTTTGGATAGATGGTTATCTGATCCAGCTGTATTTCGGATTCGTAAAAGATACGTTTGTCGGCGGGGATCTTGTCGAAGTACTGGCTTACTTCGATGGGGGAGATCTTGATGTCGTCTACGATCTTTTTCCGCTCGGCGTCTGCAAGACGCTGCTCACGGATAGGGGCCATAAAGTCCATCTTTGCCTGGTAGACCGTACGTTGTGCGATCTGTTCGAAGGCGTCTTTACCACCGTAGAGGTTGATAAAGTACCGGATACGCTGGTCGACTTCGGCTTCAACTTCTTCGTCGCTGACGGGGAGAGAGTCACGTTCGGCCTGGAGCACCAATGCCTTTTGGATAAGCATATTATCCAGGATGGTACATTCGTCCAAGCCCTTCAGGTCTGCGCCTCCGGAGTTGCGCTGCATGTCTGCTATGGCGATGGCGAGTTCCGATTTCAGAATGATCTTATCGCCAACGATGCCGGCAATTTTATCGGCAACGACTCTTTGTTGCGCAAAGCCGCCGGTAATGATTGAGGTAAACAGGGCCAGGAAGGTGAGTTTCTTTACCATATTAAAAGGTCTGTGCAGAGCCAAAAGTAATTTTATTGAATGTTAAATACCCCCCATAAGGGGGGTATTTAACAAAACATTAGAGTGTTCGTTTAACTTCTTCTTCTTCGTAGGCTTCTACGATATCGCCTACCCTTATGTCGTTGAAGTTTTTGATCGTCAGGCCGCACTCCATGCTGGAAGCGACTTCTTTGACGTCGTCTTTAAAGCGTTTCAGCGACTGCAGTTCGGCGGTAGCGCCTTCTCCGACAGGATATACTACGATGCCATCGCGAACCAGGCGGATCTTGGAGTTGCGGAAGATCTTTCCGTCCAGGACATAACAACCGGCAACGGTTGCCTTGTCGAACTTGAAGACGTTGCGGACTTCCACGTTGGCCACGATCTTTTCCTGGATCTTTGGTTCGAGCATCCCTTCCATGGCGCTCTTGACTTCTTCGATCGCGTTGTAGATGATCGAGTAGGTCTTGATTTCCACGCCTTCCGTTTCGGCGAGGCGGGAGGCCTGGGAGGAAGGGCGGACGTTGAAGCCGACGATAACGGCGTCGGATGCTGTAGCCAGCAGGACATCGCTTTCGGTGATGGCGCCGACGGCCTTGTGTACGACCCTGACGGCGATCTCTTCTGTAGAAAGTTTCTGCAGGGAGTCGCTGAGGGCTTCCACGGAACCATCCACGTCGCCTTTTATGATCAGGTTAAGTTCCTTAAAGTTACCGAGTGCCAGACGACGACCGATCTCATCGAGGGTGATATGTTTCTTGGTACGTATGCCCTGTTCGCGAAGGATCTGGGCGCGTTTGTTCGCCACTTCTTTTGCTTCGCTCTCGTCTTCATAGACCTTGAACTTTTCACCGGCCTGTGGTGCTCCGTTAAGACCGAGGAGCAGAACGGGTGTGGACGGAGGAGCGTCTTCGATACGCTTGTTTCTCTCGTTGAACATTGCCTTTACGCGGCCGAAGTATTGACCGGAGACGACCAGGTCACCGTTGCGAAGCGTACCATTCTGAACCAGTACGGTGGCGACATAGCCGCGGCCCTTGTCGAGGGAGGCTTCGATGACGCTGCCGGATGCTTCGCGGTCGGGGTTGGCCTTCAGATCGAGCAGTTCGGCTTCGAGACCGATCTTTTCGAGCAGCAGGTCCACGTTGATCCCTTTCTTGGCGGAGATCTCCTGGGACTGGAATTTACCGCCCCAGTCTTCGACCAGGATGTTCATACCAGCGAGTTGTTCCTTTATCTTTTCGGGGTTTGCCACTTCTCTATCGATCTTGTTGATGGCAAATACCATGGGAAGGCCTGCGGCCTGGGCGTGGGAGATGGCTTCCTTGGTTTGAGGCATCACCGCGTCGTTGGCAGCAACTACGATAACCGCTACGTCAGCGGCCTTGGCGCCGCGCGCGCGCATGGCGGTAAAGGCTTCGTGACCGGGGGTATCGAGGAAGGTGATCCGTTTTCCGGAGGCTGTCGTTACCTGGTAGGCGCCGATGTGCTGGGTGATACCGCCGGCTTCCCCTGCGACCACATTCGCTGCGCGGATATAGTCAAGCAGTGAGGTCTTACCGTGGTCGACGTGGCCCATGATGGTGACGACGGGGCTACGGGGAAGCATATCTTCCGGTTCGTCCTGTTCGTCTTCTTCTTCCATTTCAGCGGCGTCGTCGATACCGATAAATTCAACCGTATAGCCAAATTCGCCGGCTACGAGTTCGATGATATCTGCTTCCAGACGTTGGTTGATAGACACCATCATACCCAGGCTCATACACTTGCCGATGACTTCGGCATAGCTGACGTCCATCAGGTTGGCGAGTTCGCTTACGCTGATGAACTCAGTCACCTGGAGGCGGCTGTCCATCATTTCGTCGCCGCCGGCCTGTTCGGCCATTTCTTCCCGTTTGGCGCGGCGATATTTTGCTTTCAGGCTTTTTCCGCGTCCGCCGGCTCCAGCCAGCTTGGCTTGTGTCTGCCTGATCTTTTCCTGAATTTCTTTCTTGTCGATCTCCTTTGCCTCACGGGGTGCGTGCCGGGGATCATTACGACGATGACCGCCATGTCCCTGACCGCCGCCGTGGCCAGCCTGACCTTGACCGGGTCCGCGTTTGATCGGCAGACGGTGTTCTCCGGGGGGACGCGGGGTACGTTGCTGGGCGCCCTGACCATGCTGGCCGGCCTGGCCTTGGTTTTGACCGGGTCTTCCGCCGCCATGCTGGCCACCGCCGTGACCGCCGCCGTGTTGATCGCCGTGGGAATCTCTTTTTTCGATGGGAATGCGTTTGCGCTTCCTTTTTTCTTCCAGGGGCTGTTTAGGCCTGGTATCGTTGTTGGTCGGCAATTCTATTTTGCCGAGGATCTTGGGACCTTCCAATTTTTCTGCTCTGATATTTTCAATGACAGTAGGAACAGCTTTTTCATCTGTGTCGGCGGGATGTTCTTCTGCGGCAGGCGTTTCCACTTCCGGCTCGTGTCTTTCTTCCACGACGGGCGTTTCGGCGACGGGCTCCTCGCGGGTCTCCCGGACTTCGCGATTTTCCCTTACGGGCGGAGCTTCTTCTATTGCAGGAGGCGCTTCTTCCACTATGGGAGGAGCGATGTATTCCGGTTCTTCGGCCGGCGCTTCTCTGACCGGCTCTTCCTCCGACTCGGCAGGCGTATCTTTTTTAACGATACCCTTCTTCGGGCGGGTGGATGAGTCGATAGCGGACAGGTCGATCTTGTTGATCACTTTGGGACCTTCCAGCTCCGGCGCTTCTATTTTTAGTACATCCGGTTCTCCGGGTGCTTCTTCAGCTATAGGCGGCGTAGAGAACGTCGTTGCCGTAACCGGTTGGGTCTGCGGCTGGACAGGAGGCTGTACCTGTTGTTGAACAGGCTGCTGCACCTGCTGTACCTGTGGTTGAGGCTCTTCCACGGGGGGAGCGGTCTCTTCCTTCACCGCCTTTTTGATAACAGGCGGCGTCTCTTTCTTGAAGAGTGAAGGCGGCGCTTCTTCCTCTTTTTTCTTTTTTGCCTCCAGGCTTCCCTTGGGGAGATCGATCTGGTCGCTCTTCATACGGGCGACCTTATCCCCCTGGAACTCCTGTTGTAAAGAGCGATACATTTCCTCCGTCAGTTTTGACGTAGGTTTCAGATCGTCTTTACTGAACCCTTTGCTCACCAAAAAGTCCACCAGGGTATCTTTCCCGATGTTGAACTCCTTGGCAGCAGCCATTAAGCGTAATGTTGTTGTTTCTGCCATATTTGCCTCTCTTAATTCCTCCAAAGGTTATGGACCGGGTTTTTATCCTCGTATCCACGACTCATGATGGACCTTCTACCGTGGACGGAAGGCCCACTTGAAGGAACCAAGATTGTCTCCTTTTTTGAGTTGTACACAAATGTCTGAAAATATAACTATTTAATTGTTATCCTTTTTCAAACTCTTCTTTAAGGACCCTTCTCACATCGTCGATGGTTTGTTTTTCCAGGTCCGTTCTTCTTTCTAATTCGTCTGCTGTCAGATCGAGGACGCTGCGTGCCGTATCGCAGCCGATACGCTTCAGTTCGTCGATGATCCAGGTTTCGATCTCGTCGCTGAATTCTTCCAGGTCGATATCGAATTCTTCCGGTTCGCCCTCATTATCGCGGAACACGTCGATCGTATATCCGGTCAACTCCTGGGCCAATTTGATGTTTACCCCTTTCCGGCCGATAGCCAGGGAGACCTGATCGGGTTTTAAATAGACATTTGCATGCGACTTTTCGCTGTCCAGCTCCATATTTGTTATTATGGAGGGGGTCAGCGAGCGCTGGATCAGCAGCTGCATGTTATTGGTCCAGTTGATGACGTCGATGTTCTCGTTCTTCAGTTCCCGGACGATACCGTGGATACGGCTGCCTTTCATACCTACGCAGGCGCCTACCGGATCGATACGGTCGTCATAGGATTCAACGGCAACCTTGGCGCGTTCGCCGGGCTCCCGAACGATCTTTTTGATCACGATCAGGCCGTCGAAGATCTCAGGAACTTCGATTTCCAGCAGCTTTGCCAGGAACAGCGGGCTGGTCCGGGACAGGATGATCACCGGGGAGTTGTTTTTCAGCTCCACCTTCTTCACCACTGCGCGGATATTTTCCCCCTTCTTGAAATAGTCCTGTGGGATCTGCTCCGATTTGGGTAATATCAATTCACTGCCTTCTTCGTCCAGCAGCAGAATTTCCTTTTTCCATACCTGGTAGACCTCAGCGCTGACGATCTCGCCGATCCGTTCGCCATATTTTTTTACCAGCACATTCTTTTTCAGATCGCCGATACGGCTGGCCAGCGTTTGCTTTGCGGCAAGGATGGCGCGGCGGCCGAAATCCAGAATTTCCACTTCTTCGTAAAGCTCTTCACCGACTTCATAGTCAGGCTCGATCTTAACCGCATCAGTATAGGCAATCTCCGCCAGGGGGTCCATTACCTCTCCGTCTTCCACGATGGTGCGCCGGCGCATGATTTCCAGGTCACCTTTTTCTGCATTCACAATGACGTCAAAATTTTCGTCGCTTCCGTATTTCTTACGCAGTAATGTCTTGAACACGTCCTCTACCACTTTCATCATAGTAGGGCGGTCGATATTTTCTGCTTCCTTGAAGTCCGCGAAGGCTTCGATCAGATTGATACTTGCCATAACACTTGTTTTTTGAAGTCGTCCCGCATCGTAAGCCGATGGGTTTCGGCCTGCGATACGAAGTTTAAAAAACTACTTGAATTTTTGTCGTTTTTATGTTATCGAATAAAAAAGTGTGATTGATCACCTCTTTTTTCTTGTTCTTACCCTTTGTTTCTTCGACGATGACCCCGTCCTCGCTCACTTCCAGCAGCCGGCCTTCCATCTTTGAGCCGTCCTGCAAGACCAATTCAACCTGGCGCCCGACGTTCTTCCTATATTGCCGCAGCAGCTTCAGCGGTTCGTCCAGACCGGGAGACGAGACTTCCAGAGAGAAATCCCCGTCGGGGAAGAGTCCCGATTCTTCCAGCTTTTTATAAAGTGCACGGTTGTATTGTACGCATTTTTCGATTGAAATGCCCTGATCGCCGTCGATAAATACTTTCACATTATTGGTGGGCTTTATCCGGATATCCACCAGAAAATAATCCTTTTCACCTTCCAGCAGTGCCTGGACCAAACTTTCCACTGACTTAATTGTTTCGTTCACCATGAGCTGAAAAATAAAGAAGGGAACGATTCCGTTCCCTTTTCTGTTGCTTCATTTACTTTGGCAAATGTAGGATAAATCCTATTCTCTACCAAAACTCCAGAAAAATCCAAGAGAACTTCTAAGAGAAATATTTTTACTTTAGTGGAAAGATCAGACTAATGAGCCAGCCAGACAATTTAGGAAGTTTTTTCGCCCAAAACAAAACTTTGCTCAAAGAGTATCTTGAAACCAGGCTGGAAATTTACCGGCTGCAAAGTATACGCCTTTTCGCCAGGTCGGCGGGATATTTTGCATGGATCATCCTCTCTCTTTTCCTGGGTTTTCTTTTTCTTTTATTCCTGCTGATGATGCTGGCCTTCTGGTTTTCGAGCCTGCTGCACAGTTATACCATGGGTTTTGGGCTGGTCATGCTGCTGATCCTGCTGGTTTTCGTGCTGATGGCGGTTTTCCGCCGGGTCTTGTTCGTAGAGCCTGTCACTCATAGTATTATACAGGGCTCCAGGGAAGAATCAGAAGACGAAGAATCATCTAATTAAACTTTGTTCGCTTTATGCCAAGATCGACGAAAGCGTCCCGTAGCCTGGATGCTCTGAATAAGGATATCCGGCAGCTGCAGCAGAAAGCCCGGCAGCTGGAAGATCAGATCGACGAGAATTTTACGTATTTCCAAAACCATTCCGGGTCGATGTTTGTCCGCAGTCTCCTGCCTCGGCAGGTTGAAGGAGAGACGCTTACGGGTATAAAGATCCTGGATGTTTTCCTGAAGAACGAGCGCCTGCAGCGTATCCTGCTGCGCCTGGCGGACCGGCTTGCCGACGGCCTCGGCGATGGCCTCAACTGGGTTGCAGGGCGCGTTTTCAGGAAGGATTCCCCGCGGGATACGCGGGGCGAGGGCCGGGATTCTCGGGATTCGGGCCGGGGGGACGCGGATGGGGGTTAGCGGATGGGCTGGCGCGGGGTGGGCAGCCGCGGGGCGGTGTTTGCGGGCGGGTGCGGTGCCATGGGCGGGCGCGGTGCGGTGCGGGAGCCGGACGCTGGGTTGGGATTGGCGGTTTGACCGGCGGGCTCGTGAGAGCGCGGGCGGGTTTGGCGGATGGCCGGCAGACTGAGCGCGGAGCACGCGGATGGGCGCGAGCGGGTTTGGCGGATGGGCTGGCGCGGTGCGGGCGGAAAATTCCTTTTTTAAGAAAACCTTTCGGCGGCGGCTGCGTTGATATTAGTAATTTCGCAGACTATGATGCCTTTATCAGAGATATTTTTCCTGGCAATCGTACTGTACCTGTTGTACCGTTTTATTTTCAATTTCCTGGTACCGGTAGCACGGACGACCAGGCAGGTGCGCCAGCAATTCAGGAATATGCAGGACGCTGCAGATGTGTTCAACCGGCAGCAGACCGGCCAGCAGCAAACGGATTCCTATCAGCGGACGTCTTCTTCCCATGAGAAAGACGGCTCTACGCCAAAAGCTCCGCCTGGAGATTATATCGATTTCGAGGAAATAAAAGATTAGACCTTATTGACCGGATGGTACGGCGCAGATTGTATAGCGCGGGTGGTACGGCGTGGGGTTGTACGGCCAGGGTTGTACGGCGCGAAGACGGGCTGCTGAAGCGTCGTCGGGCCGGGTGACGTCGGTGAGCCGGATCGGGTGAAGCGGCGCCGCCTACCATTGAAAGTCCAGCAGCGTGATCCCTGGCCGCAGAAAAAGGCCCTTTAGTCCGGCGTTCTCCGCGCCATCGACATTGACCTGCGCGTCATCCACAAACAGGGTCTCCTGGCCGATCAGCCCATTCTCCTTCAGGATATGTTCGAAAGATGCTTTGTCCGGCTTGCGCATGCCCAGCACATGGGAATAATAAGCCCTTTCGAAATGATCGTCCAGCGACCCGCCGCCAAACGTTTCGGCGTAGGTCTTATCAAAGGCGATCTTGTGCAGCGCATTCGTATTGCTGAAAAGAAAGATGCGATATTTTTTCCGCAGCTCCTTTAAGAGTTGTATCCGCTCCGGCGGAAAGTCGAGCAGTAGCGCATTCCAGCTATTAATGATCTGTTCGTCCGTCGCCTCGATACCTGTCAGCGCCCGGACCGAATCGATGAACTGCTGGTCGGTGATACCACCCACTTCATACTCCTTGAAGAAGGCAGCCGCGTGGCCATGCCCAAAATATTCCCTGATATTTTTTACTCCCAGATTGATAAAGGCGGTTTCCGTGCGACTGTTGTCCAGGTTGAGAAGAACACCGCCCAGGTCGAAGATGATGTTTTTAATACCCTGCATACCCGTAAAGATACAGAAAGGACGGCGTTATTGCACAGCGGCTTCGACAGGCAACGAGGCATGGCTAACGCATCGGTTTCACTTTAGTCTCCCAGTTTTTCAAAGAAATAGAGCGCGTGGATTTCCGTTTGGCTCAGCGCCTTATTGTACACGCGCAGCTCATCCATCGAGCCGGTCAGCAGCGCCTGCCAGCTTTGTGCGCCGGAGAGCGGGAAGCCGGTGGTCACGTTTGGCCATCCACCAATCAGCGCCTGAACGGGTATTGGAGCCACCAGTTCGCCGACGCCAGTGCGAAGTCTGAAATTATTATTGGAAACGAGGATGCTGTTGGCGTATAGGTCGAGAGTCTGCGCAGTGCCATCGTATACCATCACGTAGTGAACCCATTGATTGGTGCCATGAAGGATCTGAAAATCCGTTCCTGCCGTTCCGTAGTCGTTGATATTGTCCCCTCCTACCCTCGATCCGCTGGCGTAGGAGCCGACGGCGGAGTGCAATGCGAGCGTGTCATCGGATGACACCGGGTGGCCGGTTTCTGCATAGACGTTTATCACGGCGCCCCAGTCCGACTGTACGGCCGGCGCTTGTGTCAACGCAAAAAATTCAGAGGCCTGGGAGCCGTTGTTATCGACATTGATCCAAAGGCTGACCGAAACGCTGCCCAGCTGTGCGACATCGAGCCCTGCAATGACTGGATACAACGCATAGCCGGCGTCAAAATGAAGTGCGGGTCCTTTCACGCCCTGTACCCAGGAATTATTGATCGCCGTTGTAGGGCCTGTTCCCGAGATCGCCTCGTTCATGGTACTGTCGAAGGTCCAATGGGCAAGCAGGTTACTTGCCGCGACGTCGGATGAGTTCTTGTATTGCCCGATGGGCGGGACGTCTCCCTTTTGATAATCGTCATCGTATTTGGCCTTGGTGCAGGAAAATGTCGACGCCAGCAGGCATATCGCGGAGAGTGGTATAAAGAGTTGACGCATATAAAATCGTTTGCGGATTAGTAAAGATTGTTTTGCTTCATTCTTCCGTTGCTGAGATCGATGATCGTTTGTGGGATAGGGAATACTTCGTTCTTACCGGCGGTGAATCCTTTGCTGCCCAGGATGGCTGCGGCCCTGCCCTGACGGACGAGGTCAAAGAAGCGGTCCTGTTCCATCGCCAGCTCGACCCTTCTTTCCTTCCATATATTCGCCTGTATTCCTACGGATGCCCCAAGACCTGCGCGGCTGCGGACCATATTCAGATAGGTTGTGGCTTCGGGTTCGTTGTTCAGCATCGCCGCGGCTTCCGCGTGGATCAGCAGCACTTCGGCGTAGCGCATCAGCCGTATATTCTTCGGTTTCGTATCCTTATTGACGCTGGGCTGGGCCGTCTCGGCGATGGGGCTATGATAGGCCTTATAGCTATAGCGGGGGTTTTGCACGCTGTCCTGCGTCGGGATGCGGAAGCCATCCCAGAGGATGGTGCCGATATTTGCGCCGCCTGTTGGCTGGACATAAATGATGGTGGCGCTGTCGCGGGCATCACCGGGTTCGAAGGCTGCGGCCAGGTCGGCGGTAGGGTCATTGAATCCGTACCCGAGATCATCCCAGCCGCCTTTTCCGCGTGGGCCCTGGCCATTGCTAAAGTTGGGGCTTACCGTGTTGGAGAGCGTGTTGGCGCCCGTCTGGACTTCGAAGATCGATTCGCTGTTATTGATGCCGCCCTCTCCGGCGACCGGGTTTTCGCGGAAGATCAGCTTATAGTCTTTGACCAGCGAATAAAGACCAGAGTTGATGATATCCTCGGTGAGGTCGTAGGCCTTCTGCCAGTTTTGACGATACATATAAACCTTTGCCAGATAGGCTTCGGCGCATGCTTTATTTGCACGGCCAACCGCGGTAGAGGCATCCCCTTTTAGCGGCAGGTTGTCAACGCCGAACTGGAAGTCGTCTTCGATGACCTGGTAGATCGTGTCAACGGGGGCGCGGGTGTTAAATTCATCGCTGCTGGTCTCTTCGGGTGTTGCGACACGGGTTACTTTTACAACGGGACCGAATGCCCGGACCAGGTTGAAATAATACAGGCCGCGCAGGAAGCGCGCTTCGCCGAGCATTCGGTTTTTTGTCGTTGCATCGAGTGCGGTGTTGGCTTGGATAGCCTGGATAGCCTGGTTGGCCCGCGCTATTCCGATGTAATGGCCGTTCCACACGTTTTCTACGATGCTATTATTGGGATTGACAGTGAAATTATCGATGTCGCCGGCGCCGTTGGTGCCAAAATCATCAGGCGTACTGCCCTTGTCGCCGTCGTCGGAGGCAACGTCGGTCAGCAGCACCCATTCGAAACCAACGGTGGTTTTATCAAAGCCGCCAAAATACAAGGCGTTGTAGGTGCTGGCAAGAAGTTCGTTGGCGGCGGCGGTATCGGTGAGCGCCTGCGTTTCTGTCTCGTTGCCTTGTGGCTGAACGTCGAGGAACTTTTTCCCGCAGCCTGTAGAGAAGACAGCTAATGTTAGGATGACGAGGAATATATTCAGGTATTTCATTTTCTTATCTTTTTTAGAAACTAAAATCTATACCACAGGAAAGACTGCGGGTAGTTGGATAAATAGCCTGTTCGATCCCGGCATTGGTGGTGCTTGGGGTATTGGAAGTATTAAGCGGCGGTTCCAGCTCGGGGGTGAAGCCGCTGTAATGGGTGAACATGAATGGGTTCTGTGCGGTGACATATATCCTGAGATTTTGAAACTTTGCCTTTGTCAGCACGGCATGGGGCAGCGTATAGCCAAGCGTGATATTATTGATACGGAAGAAACTGCCGCTTTCCAGGAAGTAGGTCGAGTTGGGTAGGACACCAAGTGTTGCCCTTGGGATACTGTTGCTGGGATGATTGATGGTCCATCTGCCCTTCGCGACTTTGGTTTCAATATTATCCAACTGATCCGATCCAGTCAGTGCCTTTTTTCCATTGTAGATCTTTCCGCCGTGTGTGCCGTAGCCGTTGACGCTAAGATCAAAAGTCTTATAACTGACGCTGCCCGTCACGCCATAGGTATACTTGGGCTGATAGGATCCGCTAAAGGCCCGGTCGTAGTTGTCGTCTATGCTGCCATCAGGTTTACCGTTTGGCCCGCTGAGGTCTTTGTACCGAAGATCACCGACCTGCGCTCCGGGTTGTGCGGAGTTGGCGATCTGGGTGGCATTCTGGAAGACGCCATCGGCCTGTCGCAGGTAGAAGGAGCCAATGGGATGGCCGTTGTCGGTCTTCGTGACGAAGCCGCCGTTGATATTGCCATCATACAGCGCCTGTCCTCCGTTGAGGCCGATCACCTTGTTGGAGTTGAAGGCAATATTGCCGCCGATCGAATATTTCCAGTCCTTATCAATATTGTCCGTCCAGTTCAGAGCGACTTCGACGCCTTTATTCCGGAAGCTGGCGGCATTGGTGATATACTGGTTGTCGACATCACCTATGTATACCCCTTGGAATTGAACAATGGTCAGGGCATTGGTCGTTTTCTTGTTGTAGAAGTCGATCGTACCATTTAACCGGTTGTGCAGCAAGGCAAAATCGATACCCAGGTCATATTCCTTTGAAGTTTCCCATTTCAGATTAGGGTTTACCGCGGAATCGAAAGAGATCCCGTTGTATTGCGTTCCATTATAGATATAGGGTACATTGGGCGTCGCCAGTGCGAGGTAAGCGTTGCTGGGGATAGCATCGTTACCTACTTCACCCCAGGAACCGCGGAGTTTTAATTGATCAAATACGCTTTTCAAGGGCGATAGAAAATCTTCGTGCATCATATTCCAGGCCAGTGCCACAGATGGAAAATAGCCCCATCGGTCACTGCTGGGAAAGTGAGAGGAAGCATCTGCGCGGATAGAGGCTGTCAGATAATAACGCTCGTCGAAATTATAATTCAAGCGGCCCAGATAGGAATTACGTGTGTATTTGTCACCGGTGTTGGTAACGATGGCCGTCAATGGGTCGCCTTGGCTGAGATACCAGAGGTTGGGATTTGACGGAACTTTGAGGACCGTGCCAGTCATGCTGTTGGCATTGTATTCTTCCGCTGTCGTACCAACGAGCAGGGTCAAGTGATGTTTGTCAAAACTTTTGTTTAGCGTAGCGGTATTGTCCCATACCCAATGCGAGGTGTTCCCTTTCGTCACGGCCAGCGTGCTGGTATTGACGTATTGATTGCCGCCTGCCTGCAAGAAAATGTCTGCGTCTCCCGAGTTCAGGTATTGAAAGATATAATTCCGGTTATTACCGAAGTCGAGGTCGATGCCCAGGCTTGTGTGCAGGGTGATCCAGGGGATGGGTTTGTATTCTGCAATAATGGTTCCCTGCAGCCGATGGTCGGTCGTTCTGTTATTAACCTTGTCGAGGTTCAGTAAGGGGTTGCCGACATTATTGGACAGGGATGTGTTGCCATACAGGTCTCCGATCTTTGCGGGGACATCGGGTGCGGCGCGGTAAGCGAGGTTGAAGTTGTTCAGATCGACCTGGCGGATGCTGGCCCGGCTGAAATTGATCTGTGTCGTGATCTTAAAATTATTGGTGACTTTATAATCCGTGTTGGAGCGGAGTGTGAATCTACTGAAGTCATTTGTTTTTATGATGCCGCCGTCTGTGGTGTAGCCTGCGCTTATAAAATAGTCTACTTTATCGCTGCCGCCGGAGAGTGAGATATTGTGGTTCTGGATCAGGCTTCTTTTTGTGATGGCGTCGAACCAGTCCGTGTTGCCTCCGGCGGCTTTTAGCATGGCGCTGGTGACGAGGCTGTCGCCGCTGCCATAATATATATTCGCTTCGTTGACGTAGTTGGCGTATTGGAGGGGGCCGGCCATGTTGACGAGTTTGGCGATCTCTTTTGTGCCGACGGTTCCGTCGTAGGTGACGATGGGCTTGCCGGGTTTGCCTTTCTTGGTGGTGATGAGCATTACGCCGTTTGCGGCACGGACGCCATAGATGGCGGTCGAGGACGCGTCTTTCAGGATATCGATGCTTAAGATATCGGCCGAGTTGATATTCCTGATATCATCGGTGATGATCCCGTCCACCACAAAGAGCGGAGAGGCGCCGCCGAGCATTGTTCCTACGCCGCGGATATGTACGGCAGGATTGGCGTTCGGGTCGCCGGAGCCGATGACCTGTACGCCGGACACTTTGCCTTGTATGGCTTGTGTGGCGGTGAGAACTTGCTGGCCGGAGACTTCCGCTCCTTTTATCGTACCGATGGCGCCTGTCAGGTCTGATCGGCGTTGGGTGCCATAGCCGACGACGACGACCTGGTCGAGCGCTTTATTGGAAGGCGCCAGCGTGACTGTCATGATGCTGTCGCTGATGGGGACTTCTTTTGTGTCGAAGCCGATGGAGGAAAAGACCAGTGTGCCGCTGGAGGGGACGTTGAGGTGGAAGTTCCCGTTGTTGTCGGTGGCGGTTCCGATGGACGAGCCTTTTACCGTGACGGAGACCCCGGCGATAGCTTCGCCGGTGGTGGAGGTTACTTTTCCGTTGATGTCGATGTTGAAGGTTGCTGCTTGCGCTTTGCCGTGGTCGGTGGTGTTGAGGTTGGCCGCGGCTGAATGGTCGGTGGCGTTGTTGCTGGCGTTGGCTCGGCCGGTTGCGGCGATGCCCGCGCTGGCTGCTCGCTTGGTTGGGACATTGATGCCCCTGCCGGCTGCTTGCGCTTTGCCGCGGGCGGTGGTGTTGAGGTTGGCGGCGGCTGAATGGCCGGTGGCGTTGTTGCTGGCGTTGGCTCGACCGTTTGCGGCGATTCGCCCGGCGGAGACCCGCGTTGTCGCGGCGAGCAGCAGTAGCAGCGCCAGTGTGCGTAATATTGACTTTATCGCATGAGGATATCCGTTACCCATCGTTTGAAGTTTTTTCATTTGCTTAAAGACTTGGGTTTAAAAAGCAGAACCTTTCGGATCTTATATATATGGAGTGCGTTTAGTTGTTGTTCATAATGGTTCATTTGGTTCAAGGCAATCGTCGTCGAAGTCGATCTTCAGATCGTGCATGCGTTCAAGGTGACGGAAAAAGGCCTGTTCGGCCAGGCGGTGGGCTTGGGGGTTGGAGTGCAGCCAGAGATGGGTTATCGTTTCAACAGGATGATGCAGGGCAGGATTATGATTGAGCAATTGTTCCAAGGTCCGGAGCTCTTCTTCGGAGGCCTCGCCCGCGAGTTTTTTGGCGACGAGGTTCCAGACATATGCTTGGTCGGCCGTTGGCATTGCTATGAGACAGGACAGACGAATAGAGGGGATACCCCTAAGACTTGTTAAAATAATTTTAACAAATTTCACGCTGCTGCATCTCTGCGGTGGCGAGGAATGACGGCGTGCGTCTGCTGCATCGAGGGTGCGTCGAGTGACAATGAACGCGGAGTGCGTTGATGCGGCAAGTGGTGGTAAATGACGGGATGCATTTGCTGCGCCGTGGATGGGCAGAATGGCGAGGAATGACGGGGTGTCTCTACTGCATCGAGGGCGCGTCGAATGAGAATGTTTATACATGGGTTTCAATGCAATCGGCCTGGGGCTTCGGCAGACGCGTGTGCCGGAGGCAAGCCCCGTCGTAGACTAATTTCGGGACGGAATGTAGTAACGGAATTTACGCGGAAGGTGAAATGCGCAGAGTGGCCCTGCAGATTATGCGGCGGGCTTTTTCTTGTTTCCGTCGAAGCGGATCGCGAGGCTGATCTTTTTAAGGGCGATGGTGAGTTGGTTTTCGATGGTCTTGACGGAGAGACCCAGAACGGCGGCCACTTCGCGATATTTCAGCCCGTCTTCTTTTACGAGCTTGAAAATGAGCCTGCATTGTGGAGGCAGGCGGTCGATGCATCGGCGAATGAGCGTGAGCGTATCGGAGCTTATGAGCAGCTGCTCAGGGTCGACGCATTCTCCGGGTTGGACCGAAGAGGGGTATCCGTGCAGCCTTGCCTCGGAGCGCTTTTGCCGGTCCATATAGTTAAGCGCGATATGGCGGGTCGTGACATACAGATAGACTTTCAGGTTTTCGACCTTTTCGAGCTGGGCGCGTTTTTCCCAGAGGCGAATAAAAACGTCTGATACGACTTCCTCTGCCGTACAGCGTTCCTTCACGAGGTTTCTCGCGAAGGAGTACAGAAAAGGATGAAGACTCGTAAATAGCAATTTATACGCCTTTTGGTCGTCGCCACGGACGATCCGCTGCTGTAAAAGCTGGATTTGCTCAACGGTTAGCATGTTGACAAGCGAATTAATGGTTATCGTTAGGCGATCAGGGGCAGGGGGCGAAAGAGACGGCAAGGTTAACAAAAAAACGCTGTATCAGGAATGGACAAGTTATCGCAAATGTTAGCTGCCTGCGGGGAGTCCAAAATTGGATAATTTATTATTTTCCAGCTTGCTGGGAATTCTCTATTTTTGCAAACGCCAAAACGGCAGGACCTATAGCTCAGCCGGTTAGAGCATCTGACTCATAATCAGAGGGTCCCTGGTTCGAGCCCAGGTGGGTCCACTGAAAATCAAGCACTTACGAAGCAAACGCGGTAAGTGCTTTTTCATTTGAGACATGTTTTGATACATCTTTTTAATCGGTAGTATTTTTAACACCCTCTTTTCCTCTTCCCTGCCCCTTCTATACGAATATTCTTGCAATATATTTCTATCTATCTGCTAGTAACTGAAACAATCAAAAAACCTATTTTTAAGGGAGTCGCTAGACCTTATCAAATGAGTCAGAAGAAAAAAATTGGGTTTTTCGCTAGGTTTTTGTCCATGCGCAGGTATTTGAATGAAGTTCCTGTTGAAGGGAAAAAGACAAAACCGTTTCTCCGTTCGTTGGGCTATTATGACCAATATGTATCACAAGTCATTAGAACAGGGAACTGCACTACCCTGCTTAGTACAAACTTCGAGATAACCGAAGCCTCCTTTTGGAATATTAATCATTTTGAAGACTATGCGAGGTATGTCTTTTGGACATTCAACAAGAGTTTTCTTCAAAAACTTACTGAAAGTATCCAAGATCAGAAACTTTCAACATTAAAACGTTGCTACGAATTGTTGAACGAAAATCGAAACGCATATGCCGGTGTTACTCAGGATGAGACAGACGAAGAACTTTCCATGTGCCATATTAAAAACACCAATCTTCGAAAGGATCCAGCGTTTTACCGGATGTATGATCTTGACGAACAGAACCGTAATATGATCTTATCGGCAATTGTTCAAAGAATTACCGAGATCAACGCATCCTCCAGTCCTGCCCATCCTATGCATGCATATAAAGCCTTTACAAGTTTGATCACTTCTGGTCAAGCACCAGCTCCTATCCCAGGCCCAGATCAAAGCATACGGCCTCAGCAAATCTCCTTTCTTCAAATGTTGAAACCGCTAAACGGAAACTCCGAAACTACCCTTCAATTTATTAAGGACAAGATCCAAGAGGCAGGCATTACGTTTAGCCTTTTCTCCCCTGTAACCCGCATCGCAACCGGAAAAAACCCATACGGCTTTAACGACTGCATGGGTGCCGTAATAGATTTCTTCTTCCAGGGAGACTACTTCAAAAAAGAATATTCCTTTAATGATATCTTTAGAGCCTATTTGGAATACTCCGGAAATTCCATCGGAAAATTGAATACTTTTTTGTCCGAATTCAGGCAAGACAAAGGCTACAAGAAAAATTTCTCCAAACTTAAGGCGCTGAAAATAAATAAGCTGCCTTAAGAAATCAGGCATTCCTAATTTCCCCGATTTCTTCCTCTAATTAGCCTGATATCGACCGCATCTCGGTGTTAATTGCATTCAGTTGCTCATATAAAGAGCCATCCTATATGCAATTAATAAATCCATTTGATCTCATTCTTGCCAGACTGGATCAATTACAAACAAGTGTAAATACCCTTAGCGATTCTAGCCAAAACAACCCCAGACAAACAACTCTGGATCCAGAACGGCTTTTAGCTCTCCCTGAAGCAGCAGAAATCGTACGGAAGCCCGTCGGTACCGTTAGATATTATATCCATCATAGAAATCTGCCTGCAACCAAAATTGGCAAAAGTTATCTTGTAAAACTCGGCGAATTGATGAACTGGGTTGAAAGCCAAAAATCTGCGGAAACAGCTACTACCGACAAAATGCTGGCAAATCGAAAAAGGTATGCAAAGCATTAATTACTCAAAATCAGAAAACCATGCCCATGAGTAAGATTAACAAAAAGCAGGAGCATATTCGTTTCGAAAAATATCTGTCAGACCATTTTCATTTCCGGTCGAATGAAATTACCGGCAGTATTGAGTTTAAGCGAAAAGAGAATCCCTACTGGGAAGAGCTAAACGAATTTAATGTCTATAGACAGTTGAAGCTGGAAGGCTTTAGAATAAACCTGAATGAGTTGATTTATCTGCTCAAATCCGACTTTGTTCAAAAATTCAATCCATTTAAGGAATATTTTGAGAGTTTGCCCAGCTGGGAAAATAACAGTCCGGATATCATTGCCCAATTATGCTCTCATATTCGACTTAGGAATTCATCCCGCTTTGAACGCCACTTTAAAAAATGGATGGTCCGGACGATAAAATGCGCGTTGGAAGACAGTTACTCGAATAAGAACGCAATTATCCTCGTCCACGAACAACAAAACTCCGGAAAAACAACCTTCATCCGATTCCTCTGCCCTCCTACCCTAAAAAACTATATGGCTGAAAATATTTCTTTTGACAAGGACAGCTTAATCGCTCTTATTGAAAATATGATCATCAACCTAGATGAGCTCGCAACATTCACGCGGGTGGAAATCAACGCCCTCAAGAGCATTTTAAGCAAGTCTTTTGTCAAAGAGAGGCATCCCTTTGAGCGAAAAGCTAAAAAACTAGCCCGCCGGGCCAGCTTTATAGGCTCAACCAATATGACCGAATTTTTAAGCGACCCTACTGGAAACGTACGTTGGATACCATTTGAAATCTCGGCAATTGACTGGAATTACTCAAAAACCATCGCCATTGATGAAGTCTGGGCTCAAGCCTATGCTATGTACAAGTCGGGCTTCCCGTGTGATGTAACAGCAGAAGAAGTCATGGAAAACGAGCAAGAAAATAAGCAGTTCATTATGGTAACACCGGAAATGGAGCTTCTTACAAAGTATTACACCCCAGGAACAAAAGAAGATCATGACCTCTTTAAAACTACCGGTGAAATAGAGATAGGTCTAAAGGAAGCGACTAACGGTATGGCAAAAATATCCAATCATCAATTAGGAAAGGCGTTAAGAATGCTACATTTTATCCGGGACAATCGATATGCAAAAGGGAAAGACTACCCAATTAAGGCATATTACCTCAAGTTTCGTGGTGAAACTTAATAGGGTAGCTTACTTTCTTACTTATTCTATAAAGCCCCCTCTCCTTCCGGGATTAATAAGTAAGGACGCTATTACTTAATCTTACTTAACTATTACTTGCTTACTTATCTCCTTTCCCCTCTTCCCTACAAGTAAGAAAGTAAATCTTGTAAGTTACTTTTTTAACCCTATCAACTATGAGCAGGAATTTCGTGAGCTGTCAGGAAGCCAAACGTCTCGACATGGTTCGATATCTTTCCCAGTTGGGCTATCAGCCAAAAACTGTACGAGGATCCGACTATTGGTATTTATCTCCGTTCCGAGAGGAAAGAACACCGTCGTTCAAAATCAACAGTAAATTAAATGTATGGTATGATCATGGCGTCGGCCAGGGCGGCACTTTAATAGATTTTGGAATAATTTATTATAAGTGCAGTATAAAAGAATTTCTAATTAAGCTGGAGTCTCCTCTTTTCCTTCAACAGCCCATGCCCGCGCCACAGATAGAAAGCCAGTCCGTCTATGCAAAGACCAGCCAATCCAAAATTAAGATCCTGGCAGTAAGGTCTATTTCTTCCCGATTCTTGAAGAATTACCTTTCGCTCCGGCAAATTCCGGTTTTTCTTGCAATGCAATTTTGCAAAGAGATCGACTTTGAATTATATGGTCGGACAATAACTACCCTGGGGTTTGGTAACCGATCCGGAGGCTTTGAATTGCGCAGCCCAAAATTCAAGGGTAGTAGCTCGCCAAAGGATATTAGCCTAATCTCAGACGGACAGCAACGGCTGTTTGTGTTCGAAGGGTTCTTCTCCTTTCTTTCCTTTTATTTAATAAACGCGATCCAGGATCACCTGCCTGCCAGTTTTCTGATTCTCAATTCACTTGCCTTGTTGGAAAAGTCCCGAGGTCTTATGGATCAGCATGAAAAGGTTTTTCTACACCTCGACCGCGACCAGGCCGGCCAGAGTGCAGCACAAACAGCGTTACGCTGGGGAGAAAAGTACAGGGATGAAAGTCATTTGTATGGAGAATATAAAGATTGGAATGAATGCCTGAAGGACCATCATGGAAGACTTAAGTCCTGAAGATCTGGGTTTCTGTAGAGTTGTCCTCCTTGAAGACTTCTCCAGGTTCATCAGCCAGGTGCGCTTGTAACAGTAATCAATTTTAGAGTTTCAGAGAGCCAGCTATGTTTCGGTAAAACCGAAACGCTGGCCCCCTCATGCTCCGCATTCGGGGGACGGTTTTTCTCATGCTATCGCATTCGAAAAACCGACTCCTATAGAAAATTTCCATATGACCAGTAATACAGAATTACCCCCGAAGAAGAAAGGAGGAAGGCCCAGGAAGGTCGTCAGGAGGAATCAATTCCTGGGGGTGAAGTGTACCCTTATAGAAAAGAAAGCCATAGAAGCAAAAGCCAGGTCCAGCGCCCTATCCGTTTCAGAATATCTCAGAACGGTAGGTATAGGCGGGAAGATCAATAAGACAGAAAAAGTCCTGCCAAAGGAAGTCCTGCAAATGACCGGCACCTTGAACCACCTGGCTGCCAATATGAACCAGATCGCGAAAAAGAGAAACAGCTATGAGGAGTTGAATGCGCTTGAACGAGCTACGATGCAACAACTGGGCATAGCTATCCGGCAGCTGGCAAAAGACATTAAAACATATTTACAATGATAGGGAAAATAAAAGTCGGAGGGTCGTTTGCGAAATGCCTTGACTATTGCTTGAGCGATAAAAAAGAATTATCCGCCGAGGAAAAACTAGAATTATCGATGAAGGAGGGCGTCCAACATATCAATAGAGCCGAAATATTGATGTATAACAATTGTTCTGGCGACAAATACGACCTGATGGAGCAATTCAACGATGTTCGGAAGCTCAATCGCCGGGTAGAAAAGCCAGTTTTCCATATGACCATACGGCAAGCTCCCGGAGATCACCTAACTCGCGGCCAGTGGATGGAGGTCAGCCAAGCCGTCGCTAGGGAATTCGGTATTGACAAAAATCAGTTCATAACTATACTGCATCATGATACCAAGCAGGAGCATATCCACATGATCGGTAATCGCGTAGGTTACGACGGGAAAGTGGCCAGCGACAGTCACAGCTATGCAAAGACGGCGAAGGTTTGCCGCGAACTAGAAAAAGAACATAATCTTCATAAAGTTCTCAATCCCCGTCGCTGGCTATCGCCAAAAGAAAGAAAAATCCCCAGGTCGGACAAGCGAAAGGAGCTTCTCCAGGAAGAAATACAAAAAGCGCTTAAGGTCACCAAAACATTTCCTGAATTCGAAAAAACACTATCCGAGAAAGGGTACAGTATCGAGAAAGGAAGGGGGATAACATTCGAGGATGAAAAGAAAGTACGTGTGAAGGGAAGCGAAGTTGGATACAGCTTAAAGACAATAGAAACAACGCTCGCTAAAAATGCAAAACGGGAACAAAAGAAAAGCCTAGAACAAGAACAGGAAAAAGACAATCGACAAAGGTTGCACATAAGTCGAGGTCTTTATCTATAAATTCTTAATCAAAAATATATATCATGGAGTTAGAAATTTTAGAGCCAGTACTAACCGAAATACTGCAAGAATTAAAAGCTGTCAGGGAGATCAATCACAACCTGGTTGAAAGCGTCGGGAAGCTCGAGCAAAGGACGATGGTCTTTGATCAAAAGCTGGAAAAGGTAAAGCTCGTTGTGCCACCTGTCGACACCCATCCCATCAACGAGATCATTTCAGAAAACATGGCGCTTATTGCAAGCATTGTGGAAGCACAGCCAAAGAATATTATCAAACGTCATCAAGTGCTACTATTTCCAGAAAACGACACAAAAGAGTACTACCGGTTTATTTCCGGTCGAATCATACCTTGGATAGTCGGATTCTTCGTAGTTTATTTTCTTTTTTGTCTTGGGCGACAGGCGATCGACAAATCAACAGTTTCAAAGGAAAGAAGAGTAACTTATGAGCAATACCAAAACGCCTGGGCTCATCTGGATACAATTGCAGGCCCCGCTCTTCGTGAAAAAATGGACGAAGCATGGCGGTTAGCGTCGAACCCTCATAGCAAAGAGTCCGATTGACGTGTCACCTCGTAAAAGAAGTGCAAGCAGCCGCCGGCGATGAACATTTGAATATATCCAAGCGACAGTTACGCCGTTGGCAACTCCGTCCAACACTATAAAAGCCCCAAGTCTCACTGCAATTAAAGGTTCATGAAGGGGCTTTTATAGCGTCGGGCGGAGTGCTTGCTTATTTCTGCAGCTCAGTCCGTGAAAAGATAATAAATCCAGCTTCCAGGCACTTCTCAATTGCTTCCTTATACAATAGACAGTCACTTCTATACTCGGGCTCCGAAAAGGGAAACCGATCCGAAGTGATACAGGCTTCAAAGCTATTTTTAAGGAAATCCCTAAACTCTGAAAGCTTGTTATCTTCAAATATTTCTTTGAAAATCAAGTCTGGGTTCTGCTTTTCTATATCAGAAAGCAAGATGGGGAAATTGAACAGATCAGGCCGTTCTAATATATAGGACATAAAAGGGTTTTTTATCAATTCGAATTTAAGCAAAATATTTAAATAATGGTACCTGTACCATTGATGTTTTTGCGATAAAATCATCACTTGCTATTAAAGCCGAAGCATGACTAAGATTGAGCAACATATTATAGACCAAGTGAGAGAGCTACGGAAAGAAGCAGGTTTATCACAAATCGAATTATCTCAAAAATTGAACATGAGCGACAGTTTTGTTTCTCATGTTGAAACACCCAATAGAAGGGCAAAGTATAATATCAACCATTTAAACGCGCTCGCGAAAGTTTTCAAATGCTCTCCAAAGGATTTTTGGCCAGATAAACCTTTGTAGTAAATCGATACATGTATCAAAAGATGCATCCAGACACAGTCTAAGAAGATGTGTTATTGTGATTGTAAGTGTAGGAAGAGAAACAACTATCACAAGAGATAGGGATTGATGACGTATAGCAGAGCACATATAGCCTTTTTTCCACAAAAACATGTATCAAAACCTGTATCAAATAAAAAAGCACCTACAACTTTTATCGTCGTAAGTGCTTGGTTTTCAGCTCCCCCTGCTGGACTTGAACCAGCGACCCTCTGATTAACAGTCAGATGCTCTAACCAACTGAGCTAAGGAGGAATCTCCCCGTAAGGGGACGCAAAAATAAGGAAATTCTTTCTTTAGAAACAAGTGATGGTCAAAAAAATCGCAGAATTTTTTTGGGTCTTGCTACGTGCCCTTTACTTACCAAACAGCTTCCCGAAAAATCCCGAGGCTTCCTCAACTCCAAGAAACACACCTTCCGCGCGCACCTCGATGGGATACATTTTCAGCGCATAGCCATCACCATGGATATCGCGGCCATTCTTCAGGTTGAACTTCAGCTGATGCACCGGGCACACCACCTGACAGGAAGAAGTCACGTAGCCATCCATCATAGAAGCCCCCGCGTGGGGGCAAGCGTGCGAGAAGCCATACCACTCCCCCCCAACCTGCCCTACACAAAGTTTTTTCCCTTCCACCTCTACTTCTCCAATATGACCAGGCGTCAGCCGGATATCCGCCGCGGTATCTGCAATCTTATACCATTTGAATTTCTTGGAACTCATTAAAAGAAGTATTCTGATTTATAGGGATAACGAATTCTATACAGGTCGCGTACCTTCTCGAGAATGGTGCGACGCAGATCATCGATATTACGACGCTCCGTGGCGGAGACGAAGACGCAGCTGTTGTTCGTTTCCCGCTCCCAACGTTCCCGCAGCTCGGACATGATCTCCTGCCTGACATTATCATCCAGCCAGGGATCAAAGACGTTCTTTTCGTATTGGTCGATCTTATTAAAGATGACCAGTATGGGTTTGTCGAAGGCGCTTAGCTCCTGCAGGGTTTTATTGACGACTCCCAGCTGCTCTTCGTAACCAGCATGCGACACGTCCACCACATGCAGCAGGATATCTGCCTCGCGTACCTCATCCAGTGTGCTTTTGAAGCTTTCCACGAGATGGTGGGGCAGCTTGCTGATAAATCCAACGGTATCGCTCAGGAGGAAGGGTGTGTTTTCAAAAACAACCTTGCGGGTGGTAGTATCGAGCGTCGCAAACAGCTTGTTCTCCGCAAACACCTCGCTCTTGGAAAGCAGGTTCATAAGGGTTGACTTGCCGACATTGGTATAGCCGACGAGCGCCACACGGATAAATTCACCGCGGTCCTTACGTTGGGTGAACGCCTGTTTGTCGATCTCTGCCAGTCGACGCCGCAGTAAAGAGATCTTGTCTTTTACGATACGACGGTCCGTTTCGATTTCCGTTTCTCCAGGCCCCCTGGTTCCGATACCGCCCCCAAGACGTTCAAGATGCTTCCACATCCCGCGAAGACGGGGCAGCAGGTACTGATACTGCGCCAGTTCCACCTGAAGCTTGGCCTGGGCCGTTTTAGCGCGGCTGGCAAATATGTCTAAGATGAGATCCGACCTGTCGATGGTCTTGGTTTCCAATATTTTTTCAATGTTGGAGATCTGGGAACCGGAAAGCTCGTCGTCGAAGATGACGAGCTCGATGTCCTTGAGGGCAATAAAGGTCTTTATCTCCTCCAGTTTACCCTTTCCTACAAAGGTCTTGCTATCCGGATGCTGCAGTTTCTGCGTAAAACGTTTTACGGTAACGGCTCCGGCGGTTTCCGCCAGGAAAGCCAGCTCTTCGAGATATTCCTTCTCCTGTTCTTCTGTCTGGGTCTTGTGCACTAATCCAACCAGCACAGCCCGTTCTGCCTTCTGAATACTTTTTTTGTTATCTAGCAAATGCGCAAATTTTCAACGGCAAAGGTAAGTAAAGCCGCGGCGGATGGGGCAAAAAAAATCCGCCGGCGCAATAAGACCGGCGGACGCATAATTTATAAGGAGTTCTCTTACAGACCGCTAAGTGTGATACCCATAGAAAAAGGGAACATGGAAGGGCCGGCACTGGACTTGATCAGGCTATTGGCCTGGATCTGCCCAAATAACCCGATAACGCCCTTGCTGATACGGGCCGTTGCGATCAGGTGTGTCGTATTAAAGAACATTTTGGAGCTTTCTTTTTCCGAGTAGTTGCCTATCGTCTGGCCGACCTGATTTTGAAGGTCTTTCCCCTTGGTATAGGCGCTCAACAGCAGCCCGATCTTTATGCCGAGGGCAAATTTCCAGCTCTGATCCATATGCTCAGGATCCACGGCGTACCGTAATTCCACCGGCGCTTCCAGTGAAACTGTGGTCAGCTTATAGGTTTTAAAGTGATTGCCCTGATCGACGGGGAACGCCAGCGTTGTATTCTGGTAGGCCGCAACCATGACCTCCTGGTGATCGAAGAGGACATTGCTGGATCCGATACCAAGACCTGCCCCGATGCTAAGACGTTTGTCCGTCTTGAAGGGGATATCGAACATAAAGTAGAAGTTAACGCTATGGTTGAACCCCTTGATATGGATACTATCCGGAACGCCTGCCCAGTTGTCATATCCCAGCTGGAACATAAAATGGTCCGCAGCGCGTTTGGATATATTGACCTTGCTCCAGTCCTTTTTCGCTTTGGCGGGTGGGGCGGCAGTTGTTGTCTGGTTAGACAGCGGAGCCAAAGCGGTTTTAGTGGATGTTGTTGAGTCCTGCGTAGTCGTAGGAGGCGGAGATTTCTTGGATTGTTTCTTTTGAGCAAATGCAGCAGTTGTGGCGAAACTTACCAATACAATAATGAAATACTTCTTCATAATTCCACTTAAAGGTGATATCTTTTTTGGCTTCCAGTTCAAACCGAAGGGGCAGTCTTATTGTTTTAATACCCTTCGGGTTCTTTTCCATCCGGTGACAAATGTATTCTGCTCTGGGTTAATAAAAGGTTAAAGAAGCCCGGCTAACCTAACATAGGTCGCAAGATATGGCATTTTGCCCTAACCCGTCTCATTTCGGGTTGTTAATCACCGGGGTTTTTTACGATTATCGAGTCCAGCCCATAATATTGATAAACCGCCGAATCAGCCCTCTCCATGCCATTGTCATCATAGATCAGGACTGGCTTTTCCAGTAACATCGTATGCACGGTTTCAAATATACCGTGTGGGAAGCGCTCCTTGATTTTTTCCTCGACACCGGCTTCGGCTGGTTTTATAGTCACCACCTTCCTCTCAGAGTTAAGAGCTTCATGGATAAGCTTTTTTCGCTGCTGGACCATCCCATGATAAAAATAACCGGCAAAAACGCTATCCCAGGCATCGACCAGCGGGATGGTCGCTGTCAGCGTCACGATCAGCAGGAGTAAAGGCGCAGAGGTCGGAATATGGATGTCTTTTACCAATGCAGCCGTTCGGGTGTCCATCGTTCCCGCCGTAAACATCAGCGCCAACAGGGATGCCGAAGTAAGATCGACCAGGGTATCGAGGCTGCGGGTGGGGAAGGAGCCCCTTGTTATCGCCAGGATAGGACTTAAGGAGAGCGCAACCGCCCCCGCTATGATCAATAATCCCGGCAGTATTATCCTGCGTCCGCCCCAGGGCGATGCTGACAGCTTGTTGCCCTCCAGGGGTGAAAGTTTTAATCCCAGGCCATACAACAGGAAGGAGACCACCCAAAAAGCGGGTACCCGCAGGATATAATAAAACACAGAGGCACTGCGAAACAAAACCATGGGGAGGACGCTTGCGATACTCGTATTTCCGTTCATGAGCTTCGCCCGGCCCGAAAAAAGCCCACAGGTCGACATGACCACGATGCCGGTTACCAAGGTGACAGCAAGACAGGCTGCGGCTGCCGTCGGGATCTTACCCGTTGTTCGATAGATAAAGACGGACAGAACCAGCAAAGACAACATCAGGTAAATGGGGCCGATCTCGGTTGTCCCACAGACCAGTATACACAACAGTAAGGCTGGTATAAGATATTGCATCTTTACTCCATGCGTGGCGGTGGCGCTGCCCCGGATCAGGAGCCCGGCGATCAGCAGGGTAAAGATAAAGGGCGGTTGGTAGGTCAGCGAAGAGCTGAACCAATAAAATCCCGTCGAGATCTCCGCCTGCACATAGAGGGTGAGAAGCAGCAGCACAAGGCTTGCCTGGACCAGGCGGACTTTTTTGAAAAGACCGCCCAGCAGGATCTTGTTCAGACTGTTTAAGAAAAAATAGAAGGCGGCCCCCATACTGACCAACAGCAGGAGGGTATGCAGATAATAAAACCGTTCCGGAATATTGCGGTCTACCAGGAAGAACAGGATAAAAGTAGCCGTAAACCGCCCCGTCCAATGCTGATAGATCTGCGCCTGCCCGCCCCAAAGACCGTATTTCCGATCCTGCAGATAGACCAGGTAGTCGTCCGACGCCATCGAATTGAAGAAAGGGACCAGAAAAAAAGGCAGTAAACAGAAAATAAGCGTTCCCCATAGCAAATACGGACGACCTGACTTTACAAAAGAAGTGCGCATTGTCGGAGCAGATATGATTATTCCGGCTAATGTAAGCAATTATGGCAAGGCTTTATTCATTGGAGGCTGGCACAGACTGGAAATAATTACTAATTTCACGTCGAAATTAAATCAGGACCGCATGGAGACCGCTCAGAAAAAGAAATTAGCTGGTTGGGGAAATTATCCGTTAACGGAATCCTATACCATTACTCCCCGCAGCGAACAGGACGCAAAAAGCGATCTTGGAAAAGGCGAGCTCATCGCCCGTGGGCTGGGCAGGAGTTATGGAGATCAGGCGGTCAATGAAAATAAATACGTAGCCATCTGCACCCATCTCAACCATTTTCTTTCCTTCGATGAAAAAGAAGGCATCGTTGAATGCGAGGCGGGTGTCAGTCTGGAAGAATTGATTTTGGTTTTCGGGCCAAAAGGCTATCTGCCGATGATCTGTCCCGGGACCAAGTTCGTCACGATCGGCGGCGCCATCGCAAACGATATCCACGGCAAAGCGCACCATATCGATGGGTCTTTTGTGAATTGTGTCATCTCCTTTACGATCCTGCTGTCCGACGGTTCTGTCGTAACCGCATCCCGCACTGAAAATACCGATCTGTTCTGGGCGAACTTTGGCGGATTGGGACTGCTGGGTGTCATCCTTACCGCCCGCATTAAACTTCGCAAAGTAGAATCGACTTACTTCCGGCAAAAGTCCGTTGTGATAAAGAACCTGGATCATATGCTGGAAGCGCTCGACCAATATGATCACGACTATAACTATTCTGTAGCATGGATAGACGCTTTGGCAAAAGGTAAAAAGCTGGGAAGCGGCGTCCTTACCCTGGGTAACCCGGCAAAGCTGGCTGACCTGCCCGAAAAGCTCAAGGCGGACCCGCTGAAACTGCATTCGACCAGCAAGCTGACAGTACCCTTCTTCCTGCCCAGCTTTGTGCTCAACGGTCTCTCGGTTCGTATGCTCAACCGCGTCATCGCTTTTGTACAAAATTCACCCAAGGACTTTGTGCACTACGAGAAATTCTTCTTCCCACTCGACGCCATAAACAACTGGAACAGAGGTTATGGCAAAAGAGGTTTTATACAATATCAGTTCGTTATCCCCGAAGACAATGGAAAAAAGAATCTGACAGAGATCCTCGAAATGATCGCTGGCAGTGGATGTACGCCATTCCTCAATGTCTTTAAGAGAATGGGGGATGGACAAGGTATCCTTTCTTTCCCTTTTAAAGGATATACATTGGCTATCGACTTCCCGGTAAGCAAACAGCTGTTGGAGTTCACGCCAAAGCTGGATGCGAAAGTGCTTGCAGCTGGCGGAAGGCTTTATCTTGGAAAAGATGCGCTGCTTGAAGAAAGCATGTTCAAGGCAATGTATCCCCAGAATGAAGAATGGCTGACTATCAAGCGGAAGTACGATCCTCAAAATAAGTTCAGCTCTAATATTTCGCGTCGGCTTGGGCTCAATGCTTAATAGGGCAGCTACGACCGGCTGAATTTTTTTCGTACACGGCTTAGCGTTTCCAGCGTCATCCCTAGGTAGGAGGCGATATACTTCAACGGGATTCGGTTGGCAAGATGCCGATGCCGCAAAAGAAAATGCCGGTATTTGTTTTCTGCCTTGGTGAGCCGCGCGATAAAAGCCCTTCTTTCAGCGTCCGCATAATAACGCTGCAGCAGCTTGCGAGCTACGTTGTTGGCTATAGGAAACCGTTCGTATAACTCTTCGAGATCGTCGATGGTCATTACGAGCAGCTCGCAGTTTTCCAAAGCCTGTATATTTTCTATAGCCGGTGATTCCTCGTCCAGTCCAAAGATGGAAGTGACAAGATCATTTTCTACGGTTATCCACGTGGTGATGTCTTTCGCGCCCTCTTTTACAAAGCCGCGGAGAGCGCCTTTTACTACGTAATAGATATGATGACAGGGTGTGCCTTCCTTGAGAAGAAGTTTACGTTTTGATACCAGACATCCACTAATTCTTTCCCTGAAAAAACTTTCGACCTCTGCGTTTAGCGGGTGATAGTTTCGGATCAGATTAAGTACCGGGGTTATATCGGGTTTAAGGATAGGAACAATGCCCGTTTCTACAGCTTCAGCAGGTTGTTTCATGTTTTGGCTCAGGTAGATGCAGCGGCAAAATAGATAAATACAGTGGACTGATAAAACAACTAGGGTAAAGACAACACTTAAAAATGATAAATAGGGTGAAAAGACCCTATTTCTTTGAGTTTTTTTCCCGTTTATACCACGCACATATACTGTTCATCGGACATATCTCGCATTGGGGCTTGGGGTGGCAGATCTCTCGGCCAAGAAAAGACATCGCCATGCCGGCATCCCACTGCGAAGGAGGAAGCATTTTCATCAACACTTCTTCAATTTTTTTCGGATCCTCTTCTCTTGTAATACCGAGACGGGTTGCGACTCTTATCACATGCAGGTCGACGATGATGCCTTCAGCCGCTGCGCCTGCTTCCCGAAGGATCACGTTAGCTGACTTGCGGCCGATGCCAGGCAGTGCTGTCAGCGCTTCCTGTGAAAGTGGGATGGCTTTGTCGCTGCCGATCTGCCCGGCGATCCCTGTCAGCCATTTTGCTTTGTTGGCAAAGTTTCGGATGCCCCCCAGGTAATCATAAAGCTCTTCCGGTTTGGCTTTGGAGAGCTTTGTCATATTGGGATATACCTTGAAGAAAGCCGGCGCCTTCTGGTTGATCAGGTCATCCGAGGTCTGTGCCGACAGCACGACCATCACCATAAGCTGGTAGACAGAATGATAGTTCAAAGGATGTTTCTTTCCCTTATATCGTTCCAGCAGCGGCTGGAGCGCTTTACTCCAATCTGTTTTGACGGGCATGATCAGGTGATTTTGCTACCCTAAGCTACGAACAAAATCATTGTCCCGGCACATCCGATGGTTGTGCTGCCGGCTGAGCAGCGCCCCTCCGAGCTCTTAACCATTCAAAACCGTCGATTGAGACAAATACCTGTCCGAAGGATAGAAGATAAAAAAGCAGCTTCCGTTCTTCAGCACGGGGATGATCTGGGTTGTCATCTCCTCGGGAATAGCGGGGCAGCCAAAGGTTGTCCCCATGACGCCATACTTGTGCAGGATACGCTCGCTGACATAGGAGGCGCCATGGATCACGATGCTGCGTTCTCTTGCCATCGTGTTGAAGCCCCGGTCCATTCCGTCGATGCGAAGAGATAGCCCGTTCTCTCCATAATACGTATTTCGGGTGACATAGAATCCGAGACTGCTTTTGTAGGAGTCGGGGGTGTTCGAGAAGGAGTTGGCATAATCCGCTCCGCTGCTCATGCCGTGGGCTACGTAGGTCCGATAGATAAGCCTTCTGTTGCGGACGTCGATGATATAAAGTCTTTTGGCGGAAGAGGGCTGACTAAAGTCGCAGATAGAGAGGACATCGATCTTGTGAAGGATCTTTTTCTTCAGCAGCCGGTGGTAGCCGATAAGACCGTATTCGAGCGCTTGCTCGTTCAGGCCCGAATCTTTCAGATTCATATCTTCAAACATGCTCAGGGCTTCCGCTTTTATGATCTTCAGCTCCGTTTGATGGTAGCTCACATTCGATGCCGAGTGAGTGCGTAACGCGGAGCGAATAGCTGTTGCCGAGCGAGTGGTTGTTATTGCTCCGGCCCCGCTTTTCGCGGTCGATAGCCTGGCGGCGGTATGCGTGATGCCTGGGGTGTGCCCGCCTGGAAGTTTTGTGTTGGCTGCCGTCACGACCAGCGTTGACGGGAGAAGAAGGGACAGGCAGAAAAGTTTCCCAAAGGAAGAGGGTAATGTTTTCATAAGCCGAAAAATTTGTACGTGTTACGGATTAATAGATAATAGGGTGAACCGGGAAGTTCAAGGCACTGGATCTTCGGCTATTAAAAAGGATAATGAACAATAGAGGGTTGTTCAAAAGAAAAGGAGGATCTTAAAGGGAATTGCAGCTTTTCGAGGGAGATTGGGTACGATGGAAGTAAAAATAATCTCCGCATCGGGCTTATGCAAGCATTTATTTGACTTTTTTCGTTTTTCTAGGGGTTATCCCTGGGGTTTGTAGAATAAAAACGATGGCGGACAAGGCGACCTGCCCGCCGGGGAGGGGGGTGCCCATCAAAGTCCTGCTGCCGCCATGGTAGAGCAGCCGAGCCTAATCTTTACACCCTGCCGCCTCCACTACTTGCGCGCCAGTGCCCTTTAGCTTTCTGCGAACTTTGATTATATTAGTGCAAGCATGCTTAAGCTGATATTCCTTGTTTTTTTCCTTTTCTTTATCGTAATGCCCTTCGCTATCGCGGTATTTATGAGCGTGCTCGGCTTTATCATTCGGCTCGAAAAGACCGTGAAGACCCACTGGATAAAAAAGCTGTCTGCCGTCCTTAAGACATTGTTGATCACCGCCATTGTCGTCGGCATAGCGGTTTATTTCCTGTTGAAATGGATGGGCGGATGGTCAATAGAGTAAACGCGCAATTATTTTGCTATATTCAAAATAGTTGGCATTTTTGTACCTAAAATGGGCTTTCTGCCGGGTATATTAATTTTCTTGGAGTTGCGAAAGCTTTTCTTATGAATTTGTCATTACAAAATATTGAATCTGAGCTAAGTTATGCATATTTGCATGCTATAGCAGGCAAGGCTGGCATGAGTTGTAAAGTGGGAGACAGGCATGATGATGGCTACGGAGTAGACGCAGAGTTAAACTTCAGAGGTTGTACGGCTCATCCTTATTTTACTCATGTTCAACTGAATTTCCAACTTAAAGCAACGGTCGAATCTCCTGGAAATCATGATCAATATGTTTCCTATTTTTTTTCTGGATTAGAGAGGTTCAATAAATTGAGAAAACAAGACAGTCCGATTTATAAAATTTTAGCAGTACTCTTTTTGCCGAAGGATTCTGATACATGGTTGACTTGCTCTGCAGAGGAACTAATATTGAAAAGAGGTGCATATTGGACCTGTTTATATGGAGCGGAAGAATCTTCAAATGCGAGCGGGCAGACAGTTTACTTGCCTAGAAATCAACTTTTGTCTCCTGATGAATTGATTCGTTTGGCGAATCTGGCAGTAACAAAAAAAGTTCCCAATTATCAAAGACCATCTTAATGAGTAATATTGATGTTACATCATTGGAAATTAGAGATTACGCGCAAAGCTTGCACTGGACTATTGTTCGGGAAGCTTTAGCAGATGGGCTTTTTGTCTTAAATAGCCCATCAAAAGATGGGACACAATTGATCTTCCCTAAAGACACAGAAAACTCTTCCTTTGCCGAGCTGGCTAAAATTGCCCTTGAGCGACTTTCCGAATTTCGGCGGGTTGATTTTAATCAATTGTTAGAAGATATTCGCGAAGTAAATGATGATGTTGTTTGCTTGCGTTATTTCTCGCACACTAAGATTGTAAATTCGCTTTCTTTTGAAGAAGCTTTCCAAACGATAGCTGCAGCACGGCAAATGCTTCTATCTGCGGCTAGCTCTGTAGTTAATCCGGTGGTCTATCATCCTAAATTGAATAGGACGGAACCGCAGGACCTCATAAAAAAGACCAAGTTCAGGCATACCCAGGAAGGGAGTTTTATTCTTAAAATAGCTATACCTTTTGAACGCCATCTTGCGAAAAACAGCTTGTTTGATGGCTTGGAAGGAATGCCCGTTGAAAAATCGATAGGCCGTAAAACCGTTGAATTGATAAGCGCATCATCCAATGAAATTCTTGGCTCCATTGAGTCAAATACGATGGAAGCGTTGTATAGATCGCAGGTCGAATCGGAAAGGCCTATTGTGAGTTTTAATTTTTGTGATTCCCTCTTAAGGATGTTTGACAAGGAAAGAGAATTGCCGTTTGAACTAATTTTTAATTGGAGCAGGGCTTCTCTAAAAAACATGCCATTTCCGTCTGTTCCGGATAAAGTCTTGTTCCCCTTTACATATCTATCAAAATTAGAAGAGCTAAAATCATACTTTACGCCTGTTAAGTCAGAAATAACAGACACGTTTTACGGTACCGTTGAGTCCTTAAATGGAGATATAGGGCCTGACGATAGGCGTTTTGGAGAGGCCACTTTTAATCTTCTTATTGAAACAGAAATTATAAAGGCAAAAGCAAATCTAACTGCGGACCAGTACCAAGAGGCCATTATTGCCCATGGACGAGGAAATGCTTATGTAATGATCAGGGCAAAACTCTCTCTTCAGCCAAAGGCCAAACTTCATAATATTATTGAATTCAAGTTAGCCGAAAAATAGCAGTGTTCAATATTACTCGTTAAATAAAAAAGGCCGGGAAATCCCCGACCTTCTAATTAATTGATTTTCAGTGGACCCACCTGGGCTCGAACCAGGGACCCTCTGATTATGAGAGATATTTGGGGGAACATTATATTATTATCTGTCACCGTTATTTGCTAATTAAGTCTTTGACTTATTGGGCCTTACGAAATGGCAGATTTCTTGTTCCTCTCAGTTATTGGCAGACATTTTTGAAAAACATGTATCAAATAATGTATCAAGGATGATTTAGTTAGAATTAAGCCCCCTGACATAAATTGTAGAAAAACTGCCTTATAATCAAACTACTGCAGTTATTTTTTCTTCTCTATCTTCCAATAGTGCCCTTTCTCCTTTTTAATTATAATGTCATTTAGGCTTATATCATTGGCCGGAGATACCTTGTTGGCTCCTACATTATCGGCTCTTTTGAGCCCTTTGGGGTTATATGTAATTTTTGCTTTCTTCACAATTCTCTTAAAATCCTCTTCACATTAGATAAAACGTTTTGTGATGTCAAATTGTTGTGAGAATGGGCGTTTACCTTGCTTCTTCTGCCGCTGTTAGAAATCGTTTTATATGTTTCAATTTTTATATTACCCGCAGCGTTGCTGTCAACCGATACTTCATAAGATTTGTCTGCCAGTACTTTATTAAACTTTTCGATCTGCCCCACTTTGGAGTAGGTCCAGTCTAAATTTTCATCCACAGAACTTAACTCATTTATTAATTCTAATACGGTTTGGTGTCGATCTTGAATATTTACACTCAATGCTTTATTAACTATTCGTTGCAATTTAAGGCAGATATGTGGCAAATATGAATCCCTATTAGGAAAAGTTCCAGACCGAATTGCTTGTATATAAGCATTTTGATCTGGATATGCCAGCTGTGAATAATAATGGGCATTCCCGTTTAAAAGTCTGTAAATAGTCAGGCCTGCAAGGTATATATCATAATGAACAGTTTTATTGGTAGCTAAAAACACCTCCGGTGGGACTTGACGTTGATAAATATTGTCTGGGTTTGCAAACCCAGATCCGTCCATAGCCTTACTTAAACCGAAATCAGAAAGCAGCGCCTCATTTGAATCAGACAAGAGAATATTATCTGGTTTTATATCAAAATGCAAAAGCCCTTTAGAATGGATGTTATGAAGCCCTGAAAGAAATTGTATAGAATATCGAATCACCTCTCTCACTGATAAAGCACGACCATCAATAAGCTGCTTAAGGGATCCATTTTTGTAAAATGGCATAGCAATGTAGATATAGTCGGCGTCAGAGCATCCGTAGTTAACTCTTACGACATAAGGATGACTTGATGCATAAAGAATTTTTGCCTCCCGATAATATTCGCTTGCATTAGGCATCATGGCTTTCGGAATCTTTTTGACAACAATTTCGCCATCTAGTTGCCGGTCGTGAGCCAGAAAAACTTGTGAATTCCTTCCTTCTTGACCTATCTCTCTAATCGTTTCAAAATTTAACTCTGCGGTATAAAGTCCAAGTGGCATATTTTATAAATTTAAAGCGCTGGCCGAAGCCATAACACATTCTCTTTCCTCAAAAGAAAAATCACCCCAAATTTCCATATTTAAAAAGGTGCTCTGCCCAGCAGCTAAAGGTTTAAATTCGGCTCTCTCAATTCCAAGCCTTGCGCTTATATTGGATATCTGCCCGACATAATATCGTTCAATTGTTGAGCTTGCGATTATCTCTTGTATTACGCCTTCCATATAGGTCCTAAGGACATTTACCTTTTGAGCACTAGATTCACTTACGCGTATGCAGGCTACAGACACTTTATTCTCATTGATAATATCGCATAGTGTGCTCCTGATGAACTTAAGCTGTTCTGGCACAGCAAGCGCTTTAGGGGTTATAATTTTATCGACAACTTTAACCTCGAACTCTTGGTCACTGCCATTTAAGATGCAATATGTTATCTCACTTGGACTAGCCCTAATTCCAATTGAAGTTGGCATATAATCAGTTAAGATTGCTGAATATTATATTAGAAATATTTATAGCCATAAAAATGACTAATTGCCATTGACTAAAAAACCGTTTTTTAACGGTTTTTTAGTTGCAATAAATTTATTAAGGGTTAAAAATCTGTAAGCGCTTTAACAAATGTTTCTTGGGATTCAGCATCGAACCCAGCAAAATACTTTTGAGTAGTTATAACATTCGAATGCCCCAAACTCTGGCTGGCAAAGGTCATCGGAGCCCCACTTCTAAGCAGGATAGTTGCGAAGGAATGTCGGGCAACATAAGTGGTCAGGCTAAGTTCGAACCCAAGATCCTCCCCTATTCTTTTCATATACTTGTTGACCTGCTTGGTAAATTGTTGAATTTTCTTTCTTGCGACCTGGACAGTATCGGAAAGCTCGATAATATCAAATACATAGTCATCAGGTAAAATCCGCCTTTTAGCCCACTTGGAGAGGATTTTGTCAATATAGTCGTTCCTGGAAGCCGTTATGACGATAGGGTCACCTTTTGTTGTCCGTTTGGTCTTCTCCCGGATAAACCTAATCGATCTAGGATCCAGATCTTTTCCTCGTAGGTGCGCGATGTCCATCATATTGATCCCATTGCACAAATAGGTAAATATCCAAAAGCTCTTGGCCATCTCCATTGGACTGCCAGACTCGGTTTTATAGTCAAAAATCTGCCGGATCTGGTCGATGGCAAGCGCCTTCTTGATATTCTTGCCCGTGGGAATCACATATTTCCGTTTGCCAAAGGGGTAGTTCTCAGGACGGAAAACTCCGTTGTCCTTGGCAATATTGATGATGGCCCTAAGCGGCCTAAGATAAATACCGACGGTCGTGATTGACTTTCCCTGTTCCAGAATCCATTTCTCGAATTTCTGGAGGAATTCTTTGTCAACGTCTTCAAGGGCTATTTTGGGCTTAAACTTATGTAATGCATTACAGGCAGTTTGGTAACTGGTTGCTGTCCCCCATTGCTCATTCGTCTTTAATTGGTCTATATAAGCGTCAAATGCGGACTTTAAGCTTTCGTATCGGATTCTTTGTTCAAAGAACTCCTTTTCGAACTGCTTGAAAGAGAACGGGCTAATAGACTCCACTGTCTTTTGGGCTCGTTTTTCAATGCTACCCAATTCTACTTTGGCCTTCCTTAGTTCGCCACTGGCAGCAGCACTGTTGATCTTATCCCATTCCTCCTGGTTGGCGTCATAACCAGTCCCGTAATATTTTCTTTCTCCTTTAAAAGTAATCCTCAGCTTTATAGGAAACCGATCTTCATACTTTTTACGTCTAGTATCTGGAACTATCCGCACATTCACTCTCTCCTGTTTCATACAATGAAGGTTTAAAAATTTAATACATAATTTGATACATGTTTATATAACTCAAGTAAAAATGAGTCATACCGAATTTACTAAAAATCCTTCGTAATAAAATGAACATTAGCTGATTAGGTAGTAACCAGAAATAACTAAAAACAACTAAAAATGTGGATAATGCAACTGTTAATCAGAGGGTCGCTGGTTCAAGTCCAGCAGGGGGAGCTTAACTAGACTGGTCGGCATTTTTGCCGACCTTTTCTTTTTTATACCCTTGTAACTGGCTGGTGCTCTGCGTCAAAAGTGACAGCACTATTCAAAGGGGTGGTTCGAAATGAGTTCTGCGAATAGTGCAGTTTTAAGGGAAGCTTACAATATCAGCTAGGCAATGCACCGGCGAATCAAGAGTTCGTTGGTAGATAGGTACAGGCTTGTCGAGCTTGAATAGTGAGGCCCTCCGATCATAGTTGCGGGCCGACTATGGCACCAATCGACGCCTATTTTGTAAATTGGGGGAATGGAAGCAAAAAAACATAAATCCAAACGCATTGACAAAGTGTTCGATAAACATTGTCCCGATTTTTGGTGATGATTTTCGCAAAGGAAATATACCGTCAAAATATCACTTGTCAATGAGGCCTGACACACTTTATGGAATATACTCCTCAATAGGCGAATTTTACACAAACCACACAACAATTTGTCTCTGGCAACCAATGTATGCCTAATTAAAATCTGGCGAAAAAGGCATGCTTTCTAAAAAATGAACCGTTTCTGATTCCACTGATTCTGCAAGACCTTGTAAAGCAGATCCTAATTTCGGATGAGAACTTCCTGCAAGCATTGCCCGTGAGACATGTTCATAATCTTCGATTTCCCATAAATTCCATGCTTGATATAATTTGCCGACTTTCGTTATCAGGCCATTTTTAAGAAAAATTCCCTGGCTTTCAAAAACAGCCTTCACATGCGCCATTGCTTCTTCGTACTTCTGATAATTCTGATATCCGAATTTTATCTGTATTTGAGCCAACATATATTTTGCCATAACCTCTAGAATATATTTAAAATCAACTTATTCTCCGAAAATTTTATTTTGCATGCTATAATTAAGATTTCAATTTTGAAATGCTTCATAAGCCATACGGTACTGCTCTATTCCGTCTATAAAAGGTATTCTTTTTTCCGACCATCCTGTAACATTCCGAATTTTAGACGAATCAACCCACTGCGAGAAATTTGCGAGAGAATGAACAGAAAGATCTAACATCATGTCAGATTCAGGTTCTTCAAATTTCAATTCCAAATGATATGATTTCGCTAATGCTTCTCCAATCTGTTGTGCAGTTTCATATTTTGCATTAGAAATATTGAAAGCCTGTTGAGCAACTTCTTCACGTTTTGGATGTTCCGCTAATTTTACATACGCCTCAGCACAATCATCAACATGAAGGGAATGCATTATGGCATTCGGGTTAGCAATTAGTGTTAAAGTGGATCCACTTGAAGCGGCCAATTCAAATAAAGTTCCATAATGACTCGAGGAATTGCCATATACTATAGTAGGTCTCAACACAATACTATCAAAATTGGCAGTCTCATCCTTGAGTAGCTTTATACCAAGATTTGCACGACTTACTAAAGCAGGGGGAGGATCAATGGGACTTTCTTCTGTATGAGCTAATAAATTGTTGTCGCCATGGACTTCTTTCATTTTTCCATAATCTTTACAACCGCTGGTGAACATTATTAAAGGTCGGACGCCAGCTTCACTACTACGTTGAGCAATTGTATAAAGCATTATTTCTACTTTATCTAAATGAGCTTTGGGATTGTGCCAGTCTTCTGTATTGGACACAACAACATCGAATACGACGTCATTTATTTGATCTAAAAAGGAAATATCTTCGGGTGTACCTATTATTGGAAAAATTTCGTTTTTGGCCAAATCCAACTTGTCATTTTCTTTTCTGATCAAACCATAGGTTTTCCATCCTGCTCTTATAAATGCTTTTGCTACAGCATTCCCAATATATCCATTGGCACCTGTAACCAATACAGTTTTTTTGTTCATAATGCTAATTTTAATTTCCTGCTCAATCATAAACCCTTCCATCGGATTACGGGATTTTTTCCTGTCTATCAACCAATCCTCTTCAGTATTCACGATATCCGAGGTATAAAGCGCGACGCTCCGTAAGCCTTTAGTTCATTATTCAATAAATTGTTCAATAAAGTGTATAGCTTGTTCAATTGCCTGTTCACTCTCTTTAAGATCAGGCCCGTATTGAGGCCATGCATGGAAAAGTCCAGGCCAAATATCAAGACTTACTCTCACTCTATTTTCACCCAAATGTGCAGCTAGCCGAATGGCATCACTCAACATAACTTCATTCTCGCCAATAAAAATTTGGGTTGGTGAAAGGCCTCGAACATCAGCATAAACAGGAGAAACATCGGGATCAGTTGGTAAGATCCCGTCTAAAAATATATGCGCCATTTGATTTAATATTTCTCTGGTAACAGAACCATCTAAATGGTTTCTATTATACATTGAAACGCTGTTATTTTCTAGATCAGCCCATGGTGAAAGAGCCACTGCGGCAACAGGAAGAGCAATTCCACCATTTCTGGCTTTGACCATAATAGTAACTACCATTGCCCCTCCTGCGGAATCACCTATAATAGAAAGATTAGCGGTATTACAGCCTGAATTTACCAACCATTTGTAAGCTTGAAAAGTATCATCAATGGGTATCGGATATGGAAAGTCAGGTGCAATTCTATAATCTGGAATGTAAACTTTAGCATTATGCCGTAGCGCAAATCTGGATGCGAGCAAAACATACATCGAAGCGCTTCCACTAACGTAACCACCACCATGAATATAGAAAATTGTGTTATCGGCCTCATGAGTATTCGGAGCAACTATTAAGCCGGGCACTCCGCCCATATCTACATTTGTTGACGTAATATCATTGGGTTTCGGCATAGCTTCTATAAAAGTGTTTATATAATGCTCTTGTGCTTCTTTCCAGTTTGCCTTCGGATGTTCAGCCAAAGCCATAGCTAAAGGAGCAAAGGCCTGTGCTCCAATTTTATTAAACTGCCTTGCCTGCTCGTTTATTGAAAGATATGGGCGTTGTCCAACTGTTTTTATTATTTCCCTATTTGTCATAATTCAATATCGATTTTCATAATTTTTGTCATTACAAATGTAAATTTCGCGGCCCCATAAAGAAAATAATCTAAATTATGGTTATCCATAAATCTTTTTATAGCTTTATTGCATGATAAATTTAGAGTGGTATCGAACTTTTAAGGCAGTCTATGAAACAGGTTCTTTAACTGCAGCCTCGAAACAGTTATTCATTTCACAGCCCAATGTAAGTCAGCATATTTCGTCTTTAGAGGCCTATATAGGTAAATCTCTTTTTGAACGAAAAAGCAAGGCAATTCCTACGGATTATGCACAAATCATCTATGCGCAAATAGTTGACCCTATTAATAAATTGGAAGAAGCCGAGATGGTTTTTAAAAAGATGTGTTTAGTTAAAAGCCGTCCGACATTAAATATCGGAGCACCAAAAGAATACTTTCATCTGTTAGCGACAGAAAATATGAAAGAGTTTCCTGCAATTATCATTTCCACATTCGGAGAAAGCAAGGAATTATTAACGAAATTAACAAACCGGGATATTGATTTTGCATTAACTACAGAGTTATCAACCAATTTGAAATTAAAATTCGAGCCAATTTTAAAAGAAGAGCTATGGATTGTAGGCTCTAAAGAAATTGACACAAATAATTTTGATACATTTCTGAATAACAAAGATTTTGCCGAAGCAGAACGATGGATTTTGAATCAAAATTGGTTGGCCTATAATTCAGAAATGAACGATATACGAAGATTCTGGATAGGAAATTTCAAGAAAAGACCTGTTATTGTTCCCCAAGCAATAATCCCGGATGTTCAAACGATATTAAACGGAGTTGCAAATGGAAATGCAGTGACAGTTGTATCTGACTTAATGGCGAAACAATTAATTAGCGAACAAAAGATAAAGGTGATATGGAAAGGGCAAAATTTGGTCAAAAACGAACTTTATCTCGCCTATGATGATAAAAGATCATTGTGTGCAGTTGTAGATATTGCAAAGAAAATTCTTTCAAGCGAATAATTTTAGTACTTGATTCGAGTAGTTTTCGCCCAGCCAGTTATCGTTGGCGTATTTCAGGGAAGCGATCTTCAGAAAGAAATTCCATTCACCGGCAACATGGTTCAATTTGGCGAGCAGGAAATTATCTGAGCCTGGATCACACGATGCTGAAAGATGTTCCTCACAGAAAAGTTCTAAAGCCCTGCGAGAAAAAGCAACGAGCCGAGCATTTGATCAGGGATATAAGATAAGCATCGGCAGTGCGTGCAAGATAATGGATCTGGCTAGATCCAGGTTCTATTACAAATATCAAAAGGACGATAGGGAGGTGATCAACAAGCTGGAGGTTCTCGCCAAAGAACTGCCGACGAGAGGCTTTGACGATTATTTTGGAAGGATCCGGAACGAAGTATATCCGTGGAACCACAAACAGGTACGGCGGGTTTATCGGCTGATGAAGCTGAATGTCTGTCGCCGATATAAACGGAGAGTTACTTCCCGGGTGAAAGAACCGCTGTCCGTCCCTTCCGGGTTGAACTATTACTGGAGTGCTGATTTTATGAGTGACGCCCTGGTATATGGACGAAAGGTCAAGATCCTCAATGCTATAGACGATTACAACCGGGAGGTATTGACCGTAGAGCCTGCCTTCTAGATGCTAGCGGAGCTCGTTATTAGTATCCTGGAGGAGATCGTTGCCAGGAGGAGGCAACCCCAGGTCATCCGGGTAGATAATGGACCGGAGTATTGTTCACAGGCCTTTGTTGAATGGTGTGAGAAAACAATGTTCGCATCCTTTACATCCAACCAGGTAAGCCTATGCAGAATGCTTATATCGAACGATATTTTGGATGCCTATCTGTTCGAAGACTTGGAAGAGCTACGGCTACCTGCTGACGAATGGATGGACAACTACAACCGAAATCCCCCTCATTCTGCCTTAGGCGGGTTATTCCCTCTGGCCTACATCAAAAGCCCCGAAAGCAGACGAGCCTGATGGAGGAATATTCGAAAACCGCTATCCTAAAAATGGTATGTCTTCACTGGTTAATAACCTGTTTGCTTGTTTGATGGCATCTGAATAATTATGCATGGCTTTCCAAAACAGCTGTGTTGACTCATTATTACTAAAGCTATAGACCTCATTGAGACCTGACTCAGATTTGAAGTGGAGCTCGCCATATGCGGCAATTGGAATTTGGTAATTGGATGTAAATCGTCTATCAGGGGAGCCGTCTTTATTTACTTTATACCAGGTTTTGTCAATCACTTTTGCGTCGGAGGGAACTCCTTCCGTCTCAATAAATCTGCTTTGAGTGTATGTGATACTTATTTCTGCATAATTGATAATTGCAAACTCTGTCTTCGACTCATAGACAATCAAAAATCCGGGATAAAGATAGATGTCTCCTCCGTTAATATTGTTAAAACACATTGGAGGATGTTCTGTACTTAAGATTGGTAGGTCTTTTTCTGTTAGCTGGATAAGCGATCTGGTTATGGTATTGCTTGCCGAAGTTCGTTCTGCAACCCTGTTTGTACGTTTGGTACTGGTAATGTCCCATTTTTTTTGAGATTGTTTTAAAAGCGAAAAGGCTTTCCTTACATCGTTGTACAAATCAAAGTATACATCCTCACTGTCAATTTCCAATGTTACTCTTGAAAGATTCAACTGCTCTTCCAACTCCGAAATTTCAGCATGCAGCTGAGCTGATTCAAATTCAAGGCAAGCTAACTTCCTTTTAAACAGAAAACGAAACAAGTTTATTTGCAGGCGATGTATTTTTTTATCCAGCTTTAATTTTACTCCCCTCCGGATATTTAAGACTGTGGATGTTTCTGAATAGTTTTTCCCAGAAGCTAATAACAGGTTTTTAAAATCCACGAGATCAGCAGAATTTAGCTTCGCGATTGATTCACTTTTAATTTCGTGTGTAGTATCAAAGGGTTTGAATAGTTTTAGTTTTAGTTTTTCGGGTTCAGCTTCGAGTTCAGGTGCTGAAGACATGATTTGTGTTCTAATGCCATTTTTGCCGTAGCTTAATTTGATCCCGGGCATTATTTGAAATTCTTTTCTGAATTTCCATTCCATGGTTGTAGGTTTAGATTATCTCAATATGTTGTCTGTCAAGATAACCTAACTCTTAGTGCGGTTTTTCCGGAATCCCGTAAACTCGAAATTTCTTTTACTCGAGCCTTGTCATTTTCAAATGATATAAAAGAGTCTTCTGGACGCTTTTCCGATTTTGGTATATTGGAAAATGAAGGGGAACAACAGCGTTTGCGTGTTTAACTGGGGACAGTCCTGACCGCCATTTTCGTTTTCACTTACTTGCAACCGATTTGCGGCATGCTTTTCTGCTGATACTTTTTTACCAATTTTAGAAGAGAAACCACTGCTATTTTTTGTCAGTCTTTTTAGGCACCTGTTCAACAACTGATACTATTTTGACTTCCCTGGCAAGCATAACAAAAAAATAGTACAAATATCAAAAAGAACATTATTTTCGGTAAGCTAACCAGCGATATAACGTAAACCTTAATCCCGATTGCCATGTCAAAGTGTATCTTCCCGCGCCAAGAACATACCCGTATTCTTCTATTACCTCGTTTAGCCGTTCCCGATAATCCAACAAAATCATTCTCGTAAACATACTGGACATATCCCGCCCGGGATATCAACGAGCTACCTTGTGCACAGGTATTTTTATTAACATTAAACCATTCAAAAAATGAAAAAGAAAGTCCTTCTTAGCGCCTTAGCTATTGTGACTCTTGCCCTTTCGTTCACGGTCGCCAAGGCCGACGACGAAGGTGGCTCCAACCCAGGAGGAAGCTGCCAGGCGCCCTGGACCAACGTCTGCTTCAACATCGTAAAGAACGGCCAGATCATTGGTACCGCACCTGGTGTTCTACATGTTTAATTCATCTTTCAAAAACCTAAGTATGAAAAAGATCCTGTTAGGGTTGGTCTGTCTCACAGCCATCCTTTGCTCTGTATCGACTGCCAAAGCAGATGACGAAGGCGGCACAGGTAGTGTAGACTGCCTGCCCCCAACTTCAAACATTTGCATCTACATCGATCTGCCGATCGGCCATAAGACAATTATGGGCGTCGCAACAGTTCATGTGCCATAATCGAACGGGCATTTTTAAAAGCGAGAAGAAAAGAGTAAAATCTTCTTCTCGCTCCTTATCTACTTTTTAAACTTTATTAATGAAGACAAAGAACGGCAACATGTTGTTGCTGACAGGCATTGCTATTGTCTGCCTGATCACTGGATTTCTGTATTATCATTTCAAAACTAACAAGCTGGCAGAAAATTTCTTCAAAGGAGGCGGCTTCAGACGTTCCCAAACGGCTTGGACGCTTAGCCTGAACAAAGACTATGATCTGCCAAGGGGCTATTATAGCGTCGTAGCCTATGACCAGGGTAATGTCCTGTTCCGGGACTATTCAAACAAAACAGTCACCAGTTTTAACAAGGATTATTCAAAGAGCGTTTATCCTCTCCCCATTCCAACGACGATCCCGGTAACCAATGTTTTCCGTATCAGCCAGAATACGGTCAACCCATCGCTGTATGACATCCAATGCAGCAACAATGACCAGTTATTTGCTGTAGATCTACAGAATAAAAAAATGGCAGCTACCTATCAGTTCAGCCACTATTATGAAAAAGCCATCCGACTGACGGATAGCAGCTTTGCCTGTATTGTCCAGGGCGACGGGCCAACCCATATGCAGCCGGTCATTTTTTCCTTTATGCATGGCAAAGACAGCATAACAAGAAAAAGCCCGTTGAATCTTGTCTCCATGAGCGAAGACGGAATGTTCGTCAAACACAAGGATGAATTGATCTATCTGAACTCCTACAACCACAACTTCTATGTCCTCGATTCCAATCTGAATCAAAAATATATTGGAAATACGATCGACACGATCACCATCCTTCCAAAGACTGTTTCGTTAAAGAACAATACGATCACCAAGTTCATCAAACAGCCCCAGCCGGTCAATCAATTTTGCATGGTCGTGGGAGACACTCTTGTCGTCAATTCGAGGATCAGAGCGGATAATGACGACCCGCAGGTATTTGGGAAGAGCATTGTCCTGGACTTGTATGACCTGAAGCATGGAGGAAAATACTCAGGGACGATATATATGGATAAATACAAGGGTCAGGAATTGCAGGATATCTATCTGGGCCATAGAAAGCTTCTATTAACCTATCCCGATAAACTTATAGTCTATGACGTTTCGTTATAAACGCAGCTATCTGCTGACCTTCCTGCAATGTCTCGTCTCTTTTCTGTTCCTGTATTCGGGGATCTCAAAGGCGAGGGGTTTTGGCTTGTTTGTGAATACCCTCGACAAATCGCTTTTCTTTACCGATTTCAATACGAATTTTGTCGGCGGGTTCGTTGTCGTGGCCGAATTTTCTATACCCGTATTGTTATTCTTCGAATCGACAGCGCTTTATGGATATCTTCTATCCTTCTTACTGCTATTGCTTTTTACCGCCTATATCATCCTGATGTTTGCCCTGAGTCCATATCTGCCCTGCAGCTGCGGAGGATTGATAGAGTCTTTGTCCTGGGGCCAGCATATCCTCTTCAATCTTGTATTTATGGTGATCAGTCTTGTGTTGTTCATTAATCAGAATAAAAAGCAGGTGCCAGCGCAATGAAAGAGTTGATGCAAAAAAGGATAATGCTTGATGTGGATGGCATCCGGGATATTGTCTTCGGATTGATCTTTCTTATCTTCTTTGGATATTTCCTGCTGGCCTACCCGTTTGCGTTCAACTTCGAGTTGTTTATGCATGGGCACTATTTCGGCGTCGTCGTGGCTGGCCTGGCAGTATTGGCCTATGGGCTATTGATTACATTCGACGGTAAGCTTGACTTGTTTGGGTTTGCGGCACTGTTGCTAATTACGGCCGGGTATCTGTGCTTCCCGGCCTGGCGGGGCAACGAATATCTCATAAATGCGTCCATCGCAGGTCTTTGTCTTGTCCTGCTTCGATCCATGAATCTGTCTGCGCTTCGGGTGCTGCTTTTCCTTGCAGCCGGCGCCGACGCTCTCGAACTGACCATAGCATTGACAAAACAGCAGGAGACCTTTTCCCAGGAACCGTTTGCCTTCATCGGGTCGCTGCATAACAGCGGGGTGTTAGCCGTTTTCTTGGTGATACAGCTTCCCTTGCTGTGGTATGCGATCGACCAGCTGTGTAGCCGGTGGATGTCGCGACAGCGCCGCTGGCTTCGGCTGGTCTTATTTTGTCCCGTGCTCCTGGTGATCACCGGCGTTTGCGTATATAACAAGGCGAGAGTGGCGATACTGACGATTGGAGTTCTTGCCGTGATCGCTGCAGGGAAAGAGTTCTCAAAAAAACTTCGCGAGCTTCCCGCATATAGCAGGATCATTCTGGCTTGTTTGCTGCTTTGTGTCCTGATCCTCGCCGGATACTATATTTATCATCTGAAAGAAGGCTCGTCGATCGGCCACCTTCTGATCCTTGATGTATCAGCCCGGCACCTTACCGACTACTTCTGGACCGGTACAGGTCTGGGCCGATTTAGCTGGCATTATCCACAATGGCAGGCAGCTTATTTTCTAGCTGATCCACAGCCCGGAAGCGCGTTCTTTCTGAGCGCCGGAGAATCTTATGTCGCCTTCAACGAATTCCTCGAGCTATTCGAGACCTTGGGCTTCTTAGGGTTTCTGCTTGTGGTGACGGCCTTTGTCTGGCTTTTTACAGCAACGTCGACCCAGAATAAAGAGCTGCTGTTTATCTGCAAGGCAACGGCGGCCGCGATACTCTCCTGCTGTTGCTTTCATTATCCCCTACACCTGAGTGTCAACTTGCTTATCCTGGCGCTCTGTTTTGCCATCGTAGCCAAGACACGTGAGAATGGCTACAGGTTTGCGGTTATCGGCAACAGGAAATGGCCGCGTTTTGGCGGCGTTATCGTTGCTGTGCTTGCCCTTCCAACCCTGCTCATCGGGTATAGTCAATATACGGCTATCGAAAAATGGGAATCGATCCGGGATAATGACAGATCTCCCCATGACGTATTGAAGCAGGAAGCGCTCGGCTGTTATGCTCAACTTTATCATGACGGCAAATTCCTTGCTGAGTATGGGACCTTTCTTGGTCAGGATTCGCTGGATCTGTCGAAGGCGATCGCAATAACAGAAGCATCCCAGGAACGCTTTATCTCCTGGACGTCCATGGAAACGCTGGCATATTATTACCTGCAGCAACGCGACTATAGTAAGGCCATCCGCAGCTTTGAATGGCTTTCCGGATATGTGCCCAATCGTTTCAAACCTCGTATGGAATTGCTGGAGTTGTACAAAAGAACCAACCATCCTGATAGCGCTATCCGAACCGCCAATTTTATCCTGACCATGCCGATAAAGGTAGCCTCGGATGAAGTGTCGGCTATAAGAAAGGAAGCCGAATCCACCATTAAATTAGGCCAATGAAAAAACTAACGATCCTGCTCCTGTCGTTCTTCGCCCTTTCACGGGCTATGACCCAGATCAAAACCGTTACGCTGCGTATCGATCCAAAATATGCCAGGGGCGCGACGGCCTCGGAGCTATTTGATGAAATAACTTATATTCCGCTGGAATCGACCAAGGAAAGTACTTTCGGCTCTGCCCAGCGTCTTCAGGTGAGCCAGCACTGTTTTGCCTTTTTCGATTATAGTACGAAGTCCGTATTCATATTCGACAAAATGGGAAAATTCAACGGCCGGATCGGTTCATTGCCGATGCTGAACAATACCGACCAGCTGGCTATGGCGTTGTATAATTTTGTCCTGAACATGTCTTCCGAAGAAATCTATGTCGTATATGACGTGGGCGATAAAAAGCATCGTAAAAGACTCGCGGTCTTCGACAGTCACGGTAAACTATTACAGTCCCGGGCTTTGAGCGAAGAATTTGATGAGATGGGAATTTCGTTTGCCTTTCTCGACAGCAATAGGACGATCTTCTCCAGCGGGAATTATTACGACAAGAATCTTGCTCCGGACTATCTGTATGTCTTCCATAATTTTGACAGCCTTGCAGCCAGGACCCTCCCGCAACAAGCGAGTGATCCATTAAACAAGAGCTGGCACAACCAGCTGGATCAGCCGTCGGTCTCGAGCGAAGGTGCGATGTGGTATCGCCTGTATGACAAGACCGTTTATTATACGACGGCGGCAGGAGCTTTGAATAGCTATAGATTCATTCTGCCGGCTGCGATAACACTCGACTCGACATTTTATGGGGACGAATCGGTCTTGAAGACAGAGCAGGGAGTGAATGTCTACCTTCAAAAGCATCAGAACTTTATCAGCTACCTTTCGTCGCTGCAAAAGACAAAAAATCTTATCGGCTTTTCATTCGTTCGATATAATTATTCGCTCCCTTCTGATACTTATCTGTACAGTCTGTCTACCGGAACGCTTTATGGCAATATAAAGATCACCCCGGACAGCCTTTGCTATTCCCTGCCCCTATTTAATGCCTCCGAGATAGCAGGTATGGATGATGGATACATATATCTGTTCATCCCCTCTTTTTCAATGTTTGTCACGGCTGATGCCAATAAAGATCGACCATGGAAATCCAATCCCATCCTGAACGCTTACTTTGCCAATGCGCAAAACCGGAAAGGAAATCCGGTATTGGCAAGACTCAAGATAAAAAACACCTTATAAAAAGGGCAGCACTGTTCCTTCTGATCGTATTGGGTGCTGCTCTGCAGAGTCAGGCTCAAATCGCGGATTCTGTCAAAAGAGGTACGATCGAAGGTCTTATCATCGATTCTGCACAGCATTACGCTTTGCAATCGGCGTCTATTGCTATCTATACACAAAAGGATACCAGTCTCGTGAGTTATCAGCTCAGCGATAACTTTGGAAAATTCCATTTCGAACGCATACCGGTGGGGGTGCCATTGTTGATCAAAGGGTTTTATGTAGGCTATCAACCCGTTATCCGGCTTTTTATGATATCGGCAGCAGAGAAGAAGATCGATCTCGGTAATCTGCCTCTGCAAAGAACGGAAAGCGAGCTGGAAGAGGTTGTTGTAAAAGCTATCCCGCCTGTCAGGATGAACGGAGATACGCTGGAATTTAATGCCGGCGCATTCCAACTGGATAAGAATGCGGTGGGAGAAGACCTGCTTCGAAAGCTCCCCGGGGTCACGATCTGGGGGGACGGGGCTATTACGATCTATGGGAAACCAGTGAGTCAGGTGTTAGTCGATGGCAAGCCATTCTTTGGGGGAGACGCCAGGATTGCGACGCAGAACATCCCGAAAGACGCCATCGACAAAATACAGGTTTATCAACAGAGCCCTAATAGAATAAATATGAGGGACTCTGTCACAAACGTCAACATCAAGCTTAAGAAGAACAGGCGGTATGGTCATTTTGGAAAGATTGGCGCCGGATATGGAACTCAACGACGTTATGAAGGAGACGCCAATATCAACTTCTTCAATCCAAAAACGCAGCTCGGACTGGTAGGAGCGATCAATAATGTCAACAAGATCGCCAGCGATGCCAGCGTTTTGATGCGTAACAGTACATACAAGGGTGTCGGAGCAAACGCCGAATATCAAACGGACTTTACGACGCAGGGGAACAACAGGCCGCGGGAGCTGGGTTTGATCTTCCAGCATGATTTCCTCGCTAATTCATCGTATTACAATAAGAGTCTTTTGACCGCCAACTATTTTCTGAAGGATAATACCAGCGATATATCGAGTAATTCCCAAACTATTACCTCTCTTGGCGGCGACAGTACCCGGACACAGAAAAGCATTAATACGACGCACTCTACGGCGACCGACCAGCGACTAACTATGCGATATGACTGGTTCAATGGATACAATGCCTTTCATGTCAGCGCTTCAGCCAATACCGATAATACCAGCAGCGCAAACGTCAGTCAAAACCAATCCTACTCCGCTGGGGAGCTGCAAAGCTCGAATAACGCTGAAATTTCGATTCATAACAACTCGAAGGATCTGACGGCAGAAATGGAATTATCTCATACAAGAGGTTTTACCGACCTCTCAGGCGCCCGCGGGATTTACGATATCAAGTATAATATCTCGGCAGGGAACAGCCAGAATGAGCAGGCGAACAAAAGCAGTTTTGTTTCTTATGAAGACCCTTCGCAAGATCTATTATTCAACCGAAACTATCACACGGACGAACACCATTCTCAGCACCAGCTATTTGGCAGCAGCGATCTTTCCCAGCCTTTCTTTGGATATCATCGAACAACATTGCCTCTCCTGATACAAGTACAGAACAATCTATCTGTCAATACGACGCATGCGACCACGGCAGTAACGGATAAAGATACGGTTACAGGGGCTACGGCTCGTAACGCCTATCTCTCGAACAGGAGAGAAACCACCGTTCTCGACGACAAGCCGGCACTCATGCTGGGAAAGCGCTTGGAGAGGCAGCTTGACAACCGGTATTCGAAAATATGGATGCTGAATTTTTATCTGCAGGGGCAGTTCTATTCCCAGAAGAACAGCGCTGACCATGAGTTTCAGAACATAAAGGCCGACTATAGCCGCCTGGTCCCGTATGCAAACCTCTCCTGGACGAACAGTCAGTTTGGTTATTTTCTGGACCAGTATGCACTCGATTATTCCACCACTGCCATATTTCCAACGGTGGATCAATGGGCGCCAATCGTGGATAGCTCCAATCAATATCATATCCAGGCAGGCAACAGGGCGCTTCAGCCGTCTACCCGGCGGGAGCTGAGCTTTTCGTTCAACCACGCCAGTATGAAGCAAAAGAATCCATTTAACTATAAGCTGGTTATTACGGCGGGGGCGGTCAGTCGTGCGTTCTCGGACAGCAGCACTATCGACAATATCGGCCGTTCCGTCCATTATACCGTCAATGCCGATGGGAACCGGTTTTTGAATACCAACCTGGAATTGAACAAGGCTTTCAAGTTCAGAGAAAACCAGATTCAAGTCAACTTTACGCCCGCCCTCTCCTTTTCCAGGTCACCCAACAATGTAAACAGCATTTGGAATTATTCGAATAACTTCGTCAGCAACAATGCATTCAACCTTTACTATACCTTCAGAGACAAGGTGGCGCTCAATGTAAGACAGCAATTCAACTGGTATCATTCACGGCAAACCTCGCTGGACCAGGATTTCCGGAACAAGGCGCAGGCCACCGCCTTTAGTGCGAGCGTGAATTGCACGAAGCGATTGACCTTGAACAGCAATATCACCTACAATCATTCCAGTTCGACTGGTTCTGAAGCAATCGATTTTACGATCTGGAATGCCAGCGCTACTTATCGATTGCTGTCCGGCAATAATCTCGAACTCAAACTGTCGGCGCTGGACCTCCTTCACCAGAATACCGGGGTCGTCAACTCCGGATCGAACAATGTCTTGACCCATACGGTGTCCAACGTGCTGCAACAATACTTTATGTTTACGGTTGCCTTTTATCCGCGGCGGTTTGGGAAAGAGGCTCATTGACCCGAAAATTCGTGTCGGAACGGAGCGCCGGATTGATCATAGACCGCCTTTTTGCCTGTTTTGTCGACAAAACTATATTCCATCCTGGTCAACGATTGATCGTCTTTCAGCTGAAAGAATGCCCTCGGCCAGATCTGGATCTGCCATTTGTTGTTTCCTATCGGCGCCAGTCTTGTTGCCGGGGTTGCATCGGAAATTTTGATGGCCTGTTTGTCTTTTGTGTATGCGGTAGCCTGTATATATATGGCTGAAGCGTCTGTTAAGTTCGTTGGGCGGGCGTTGCCATCAAATGTTATGGTGAGGTAGTCGTTGTCGACACAGGCTATGGGTACGATTGTCGCCGTTTGGGGATGAGAAAAGTCGATCATCTGCCCTTTACCTCCTATGATATGCAGATCCTTTGTGTAAAAAGGGTTGTCTATCGGGTCTATTACGTCTTCTGCCGTCGCATAGTAACCCAGCCTGACAATTTCATTCCGCATTCCTGTTTTGGTTACGACTTTTATCGTTCCTTTTACTATGGGGCCGCCGTTGGCTGCCGGAAAGGTAGCGTCTGTCTGAAAGGTGATCCATTCCATGTCTTTGAGGACGTTAACCCCGATCCCAAATCTGCCGTGTAACAATGCCGGCCAGGCCGTATTGCCTCTCATCGCCAGGGTATCCGGCGACACAAGACTCATTTTTCCGTCACCTCTGTCACTTGTATAGGTGACGGTTGTATTCGCGGTAGCGTGCCAGTCCCGCGGCGCCAGGAATCCAAAATAGATCCGGTCTTTAGGATTATCTTTCGTTTGCTGGATCTGCATTTTTACCGATATGGTAATCGTTTGTCCCGGCTGGGCGGTGGATGGCTGATCGACTTCATCGATGGTGATACAGCCGGCCAACAGGCATAGGAGCATCAGGATAGCAAAAGAGGAGGCTTTTTTCCTTACTGGGATCATGGTTTAGCTTTTTCTTTTGAGGCTATTTTTTTCAGAATATAGTGATAGGTGTTGTCGCTGCCTGTGGTAAAATTGGCTATAAGAGCAACGCTGTCTCCTAGGGCGTTGGCTTGCATTTCATATACGTCTTTATCTGCGGCTCCGTGTGGAGTCAAGACGATAATATTCTGTTGTTTTGTGGTCCAGACTCCGTTCCTGGTCACAGCAAATAGCGCGGTTTTTTCGACGGTATAGGACCCGTCTTTATTCAGGGTGATCAGCAGCCGGCCAAAGTCGCAGCCGTTAGTAATGTCGTCAAGATTACGAACGGCTTTAGTGATCTTCCATTCACCAGCGTATCGCGCGAATGTCTCCTCGTTTTGTTTTGGGCTCTGTGTGCATGCGCCGGTCAGGCAGGCCAACAAGAGAGCGGCCATTAAATTGCGGTTGGGATTTCTATTGCTCATTGCCAGTATTTATTAAAGTCGCCTGCTTCTACCTCAGCGTCATGGTCAAAGATCTGATAGTCGTGCCAGCCTGAGAAAGTGAGGTCTACGAGGACATTGGATGTGATCCGATTGGAATTAGATCCGATCACCAGCACATATTTACCGGGGCTGACAGGATTAGGGTAGATCATAATATAGCTCAGATCCTTTCCCTCATACATTTTTTTCCCTATGCAAACAGAGTCCGCATTCACGTGCAAGGGAATCCCCTTCCAGATCTGGCGTAGAATCGGATTTGCGCTGTCGGCTCCCATAAGGATCAGGTTATAATCCTGCACATCCGATTGCGTCAGTTCCCGGTCTGTCTTATCGGGTATAGAATCCCGGAGAAAGTCTATGCGCCAGCTTTTACGAAGCGTGTCGATTGCATTTCCCCATTTGGTCTTCTCGCTTACTGTGCCGGAGGAGCCTCTGACCAATAAAACCGGAGAGGTAAAAAAGTCGTTGACAGGGCCTTCTGTCGCGCTGTTCTTTTTGCCATGGGCGGCCGGATCGGATGGCAGGAGGTCCAGCGTCAGCCTGCCGTTCCTGGCAAGATCGTTGTAAAATGACCTGCCATTGATCTTTACTTCGATCTTTTTTGCGGGATCGAGATGGAGTTGGCTGATATCGAGCGATAGTGCCGTCACGTTTGCAGCCTGGATGTCTATGGAGTTTTCGGGTCGGTTAATGGTAGCGGTTACCAACGCTTTTTTGCCGTAAATCAGATCGTCAATCGTCACCCAAAATGCCTTGTTGTATTTTAACTGCCAGGTCGAGAGCCAGACAGTATCGGGGATGCGTTTTACTTTTCCATTATAGAATGCGAAGAGCTTATTCAGGATCTTGTTGTCAGGCATGAGGTCCGTAAAGAAAAGATCGGTCCCCTTGCGCACATATAAAGTATCCAGCTTTGCGTTGCCTCCAAGTTGTGAGATCTCTCTGCAAAGCCGTGCCGATCTGGCGAAGCTCGTTTTTTCATCGTTGATCGAATGGATGATGCGGGTCGAGAAATTGCGATAGTTCTCGACAGTATTGTAAAAATCATAATTGAGCGATCCCATCGGCGTCGCTTTCAGGTCTTCGGGTTTGACGTCGTCGGGGATTGCTGGTCCTTCCACTCCTACAGCGGCAAAAAAAGAGGGGCATTTGCTCGCCATGTATAAGGAAAGCTCTCCACCTGCGCAGTCCCCATAAGCATATACCCGATTGTCGTCGATGGCATAGTCCTTTTTCACCGCTTGGAGCGTTTTGGCGACCAGATCCGGAAACATCCTTGTAAGATTGTGGTTGGTGTAGATCCTATAGCTGGACCAGATAACCGCGAATTTATATTTATCGGCCAGCCTCATCACATATTCGATACGGTTGATATCCGACACGTAGGTGCTGATGGTAAATTCGCGGATACCTGTCTCGTGCGGCAGCATCATTACGAGCGGGATCGGATTGTTTCGGTGATAGCTTTGGGGGATATAGATCATGTAGGTCTCAGAGGCATAGGATGACGAGGACTGTCCCCGGAGATGCAGACCGGGAACGTCCGTGATCGTTTCATCACCATTTTTGAAGTGCCTGTACATGTCGGACATTTCGTAGAGGACGCGTGTCACCTTCCGTTCATAAGCGTTGTCGTGGTCTATTTTCACCGAATCGACGTAGCTCATGCGGTGGATCAGCAGGTCGATATTCTCCCTGAACCTTGCATTTGATTGTAATTTTTCTACTGAAGCGCGGAAGTTCCGGAAGTAATTTTCATAGTCTCCGTAAAAGATATATTGTCTGAACGTCTGATCGTCGGTGGTAAGGGCAACGGCATAAGGGCCCTCCTGCTTCAGGTCTCCGAGATCGACCGTCCAGGCTCTTTCCGAAGGAAGGTTTCGCTGCAGGATCATCTGGCCGTTGAGATCAGTGATAGCTACCCGAACCGGCTTTTCGGCGTTGATCTGGGGCTGAAACAGCTTAAGTTTCAGGCTGTCGCCCTTCCTGACGAGGTAGTGTTCACAAATACTCGAGTAGTTTTCACCCAGCCAGTTGTCGTTGGCGTATTTCAGGGAAGCGATCTTCAGAAAGAATTTCCATTCACCGGCAACATGGTTCAATTTGGCGAGCAGGAAGTTATCACCCTTTTTCAGATGGACTT
>JAATGQ010000212.1 GCA_015654595.1 Chitinophagales bacterium
CAAATTGTGAGAAAAGGCCATGTTTCAGCATTGGGTGCATCTCACCACAACAATTCAGCTCTCAAATATGTTTAGCACTTTATTTCACTTCAGCAATCGTAAAAAAAAAGTCATGGACACGGAAGAGCGGGGAGATCTATGTCAACCAGTTTGTCGCTTCATCTGCGACGATTGGCAAGCTGACTATCCGGCAGGAAACGAATTTTCCGACGGACAGCCAGGTGGTGATCCATGTAGAAGGTGCAGGTGCGGTAACGTTGTTTGTACGTATCCCGGCCTGGTGTGACAAGCCTTTGTTGTCGGTGAATGGCGTTTCCGTAACCGTGAAGGCCGGGGGGTATGCAAGGATTGCGAGGGGGTGGAAGAGCGGTGACCGGGTTGTGCTGGAACTGCCGATGAAGCTGGAGTGGCAGCAGCATGACCATTATCAGAAGACGACGGATAAGAAACCCTATAAGACGAGTGAAGACAACGACGCCCCTTATGCATTGACGCGTGGACCATTGGTCTATGCTGTCGATGATATCTGGTACAAAGGTGATACGGCGAATTTCGGGAAAGGCTGGACCGATTCGGTGCGGTATGTGTTGACAAAGCCGGACGCATTGAAGCCGGTGATTGCTGAGACAGGTATTCTCGGTCCAGGATATGAGGTGACGCTACAACGGCAGGATGGGAATTTGATCTCGCTGCCTGTTTATCCTTTTGCAAATATCGGGAAATGGTACCGCGATGCTGCGCACAAACCAGACAGCAATTCTGCGGCCTGGGCCTATGCCATCTGGCTGAAAGGGTTCCCGGATATCCCTTCGCATTCTTCGGGTCAGCTTTTCCTGCCTGCTATCTTTGGGAACAATATGGTGGTGCAGCGGGATAAGCCACTGCCTGTATGGGGGGAGGCAGCTCCCCGCTCTACCGTGATCGTCGGATTTGGAAACGAGGGCCATCAGCAAAGCAAAACGGCTACAGCGGATGCACAGGGACATTGGAAAGTTGTTTTAGACGCCGTTCCTGCGTCTTTTAAACCGTCAGTGTTGATCGTTGTGAGTGGAGAAGAGCAGCTGATGTTGCGCAATATCCTGGTCGGCGAGGTCTGGCTTTGTTCCGGTCAGTCGAATATGGAGTATGCGATGCGGAAGCTGGAGAAAGTAGGCGGACCTGCGGATAGTTTACCAAAAGAATCCAATCCTCATATCCGCTTGTTTCTTGTACGTACGAATTATAGCAAGCCGGATACAAAGAACATTCGCCGGGCCTGGGATTCAGCTGAGGGCGCTCCTTTGCGGGATTTTTCGGCGGCGGGGTATTACTTTGCCAAATCATTATACGACTCCCTGCACGTCCCGATCGGTATGATCTCCAACGCCGTGCCGGGAAGTGCGATTGAACCTTTTCTTCCTGCCTCTGGCGACACGACGCGGAGTACAGGAAAATTTTATTCCACGATGGTAGCGCCCCTGGCGCCCTATACCGTGAAAGGGTTTCTGTGGTACCAGGGCGAGACGAACTGTATGTTGAACGATACGATCCTGTATCCCGCAAAGATGAAAAAGCTGATTGAAAGCTGGCGGGGACTTTGGGGAGATACGACAGCTCCTTTTTACTTTGTACAGATCGCGCCTTTTAATTACTCCAAAAGCAACGGCGGCAATCAATCCCATACAACAGAAACAGAAGCCGACTTCTGGGGGGCGCAGGAAAAGGCCCTTGCTTTGCCTCATACAGGCATGGTCGTTACATCGGACCTGGTAGACAGCATCAGCGAGCTGCATCCTTCGTATAAATGGGTGATCGGCCGCCGGCTGGCATTGTGGGCTTTGGCGAAAGACTATCATTTTCCTGTCGAATATTCCGGACCCGTTTTCACTTCTGCCAGTGTTCATGGCAGATCAGTAACGCTTCGTTTCGAACATGTTGGCGGAGGTCTGATCAGTCACAATGGAAAACCATTAGACTGGTTTGCTGTCGCAGGCCCGGACGGTAAATTCGTGCCAGCCGATGCGGTGATAAACGGCGACGTGGTGATCGTGAGTTGCAAAGCGGTCCATCATCCTGTAGCGGTTCGCTTTGGGTGGAATGAGGGGGCGCAACCCAATCTCTTTAACAAAGAAGGTCTTCCGGCTATGCCTTTCCGGACATATTTACCATGAAGAATATATTGAGCTTTTTATTAGTATTGGTTTATTGTGCCGCTGCTGCGCAGACCGGGACGCAGCGCATGTATTTGTCGGGTGTCGACAAGGATCACACGGTCGACTGGTCGTTTTATTGTACCGAGGGACGTCATTCCGGTGTATGGACGACGATACCCGTGCCTTCTAACTGGGAGCTGCAGGGATTTGGAAAGTACAACTATGGATTGGATAAAGATTCCGTAAAGGGGCATGAGCAGGGATTGTATAAGTATAAATTTCTTGTACCGGCTGCGTGGAAGGGGAAAGAGATAAACATCGTGTTTGATGGCAGCATGACGGACACCGAAGTAAAGATCAACGGAAAGAAAGCGGGTGCGGTGCATCAGGGATCCTTCTACCGGTTTACCTATGCGATCAGCGGTCTTTTAAAATATGGGAAGGAGAATCTGCTCGAAGTAAGGGTTTCCAAAGAGTCCGCCAATCACTCCGTGAATATGGCCGAACGGCATGGAGACTTTTGGATCTTCGGAGGTATCTACCGGCCTGTCTACCTCGAGGCGATGCCAAAGGAGCATATTGCTGCTCATTCACTCGATGCAGCGGGAGACGGGCATTTTACGGCTGCTTTGCGGTTGTCGGGTGTTCATACCGAGGGCCAGCTTACAGCTACGGTCTACAGCCTTTCGGGAGAACGCGTAGGCGATGGGCTTTCGGCTGCTGTACATGCTGGTGATACCCTTGTCCGGCTATCCGGTAATTTTCCCGGCATAGCCAGCTGGAACCCCGAAACGCCGAATTTATATAAAGTGATTTACACCCTTAGCACGGATGGTAAGCCGGTCCATGTCGTAGAACAGCGTTTCGGATTCCGGACGGTGGAGCTGCGCGAGAGGGATGGCATCTATGTCAATGGCATTCGGATAAAGTTCAAGGGAGTTAACCGGCATGCCTTCTGGCCTTCTTCTGGTAGAACGACAAGCAAAGAGTTGAGTATAGAAGACGTGCAGCTGATAAAAGACATGAACATGAATGCGGTCCGGTTGTCGCACTATCCGCCGGACGAACATTTCCTTGACGTATGCGATTCGCTGGGATTGTTTGTGCTGGATGAATTGACGGGCTGGCATCATGCTTATGATACAGAAGTAGGGTCGAAGCTGGTAAAGGAAATGATTGTCAGGGATGTCAACCACCCATCGATCGTGATCTGGGATAATGGCAATGAGGGCGGTTTTAATTTCGATCTCGATCACCTGTTCGACGAATTGGATATACAGCACCGTCCATTGATCCATCCCTGGGCGGTATTCAGATATACCGATACACAGCATTATATCAATTACGATTATGGCAATGGGACGCACGCGCATGGACATGATATCTATTTTCCGACAGAGTTCCTGCATGGTCTTTATGACGGCGGTCATGGAGCGGGTTTGTCGGACTATTGGGAATCGATGTGGCATGATCCTCTATCAGCGGGCGGTTTTCTTTGGGTGTTTTCCGATGAGGCGGTTGTAAGAACAGACAAGAATGGGGTACTGGATTCCGATGGCGATCATGGTCCCGATGGGATACTGGGGCCTTATCGGGAGAAAGAAGGCAGCTTTTTTGCGATCAAGGAGATCTGGTCCCCGGTGAAGATCGAACGCAGAGAGATTACGCCGGCTTTTGACGGGAAGTTTACAATAGCCAATCGATATTTCTATACAAATCTGAATAAGTGCCGCTTTGAGTGGAAGATGAAAGGGCATGGTCATGTAGATTCCGGAGCTGTGGCTGGCCCCGATGTGATGCCGGGGGCTTCGGGTACTTTGAACTTGTCGCTTCCTGCCAATTGGGCAAATTATACCGTATTGTCGCTTGTTGCAAAGGATCCGACGGGCAGAGTGATCTACAAATGGTCCTGGCCGATCGAGCGGCCGGCAACAGTAGCCTCGCGGCTGGTTGATACGGCGGGGAGTACGGTACCCGTGCTGAAGGAAGAAGATACGACGTTTGTTGTGTCTGCCGGATCGGTTACGGCGGTCTTTGGCAAGAAGTCAGGGAGACTGGTACAGGTGAAGAATGAAAAGGGGATCATCCCTTTTAACAACGGTCCTGTGCTGGTAGCGGGCGTCGTAGATTTTGCGACGGTAAAAGCTTCACAGCGGGGCAGCAGCATCTTTATCGAGGCAAGGGGAGCAAAGGAAAGTCTTTGTTCTTCGTTGAAGTGGACGATCTATCCTTCCGGCTGGATAAAGATGGACATCCGGTATTTTCCGCCGGATTACGAATATTCTTTGCTTGGTGTCAGCTTCGACTATCCCGAGAAGGGAAAAGATTCCGTGTCGGGTATCGAATGGATGGGCGATGGACCTTATCGCGTATGGAAGAACAGGATGCAGGGCGTGACGGTGGGGACCTGGAATAAAACGTATAATAATACCGTTACCGGCGAAGGAGATGGCACGCATCGGGACGAGGCGAAGTTGATCTATCCCGAGTTCAAAGGATATTTTTCACATTTTTATTGGATGAAGCTAAAGACGGCGGCGCAGCCTTTTGAAGTCGTTTGCGCATCGGAGGATGTGTTCCTTCGGTTGTTTACGCCAGCTTCGCCTGTGAAGGCGTATAACGTTGTACCTGCTTTCCCGGATGGCGCGATCTCTTTTATGCAGGCGATACCGCCCATCGGGACAAAGTCGCAGAAGGCGGAGAAGATGGGGCCTTCCGGAGCAAAGAGTATGTACTATGACTATAGTCATAGCGCGGATTATGCAAAGGAAATTCAATTGTATTTCAACTTTACCGGGAAATAATATGCGGGGAGTACTCTTCATAGTTTTTTTATTTTTTGCTGCCAGGGCAATGGCGGGGGATTCGGCGGGACTGTCGGGGAATAAGCCGCCGGTAGACAGCGTATTCGGGAAGTCGAAGTGGATCGGGTATGAGCAGGGATTTCCCTGGGATAGCGTATCGAAGTTCTCGCGTTTGTCTGCGCGTTATTTCCGCAAGGAATTCGATGAGCCGGGGAAAATACGAAAGGCGACCCTGCGGATCATCGGGCTGGGACATTATGAAGTGGCGATCAATGGGCATCGTGTTGGCGACCAGGTATTGGCGCAGGCGCCGACGGATTATACCCAGTCGGTTTTATATTCCACTTATGACGTGACCGATCTCTGTCTTAAGGGAAAGAACGCGATTGGCGTAACCTTGGGAAATGGTCGGTTCTTTACGATGCGGCCAAAATACAAACCACAGAAAATAAAAGAATTTGGGTTTCCAAAACTATTGCTGGAACTTGAGCTTGTCGATGACAAGGGGAAGCGGATGATCGTAAGCGATGGCAGCTGGAAATTCACGGCAGACGGGCCGATCCGGACGAATAACCTGTATGATGGCGAGGAATATGACGCGACGAAGGAGCTGGGGCATTGGACGGCAGCGGGTTATGGCGCTGGACATTGGCTGCCGGTCCAGTTGGTTGCTGCGCCAGGAGGAAAGATCCTTCCCCAGCAGAACGAGCCTATCAAGGTGATGATGAAGATAAAACCGATCGCTGTTCAAAAGCTGGACGGAGATCGTTGGATACTCGATATGGGTCAGAACATGGCGGGTTGGCTGCAGCTAAAGGTGCAGGGTAGGCGTGGAACTTCAGTATCCCTGCGTTATGCCGAGACCTTGCAAAAGGATGGGTCACTCTATACCGCCAATCTTCGGGATGCAAAAGTAACGGATATCTATACGTTGAAAGGAGAGGGAGAAGAGGTCTGGCATCCGGTCTTTGTGTTTCATGGATTCCGCTATGTCGAGATCAGCGGCTATCCGGGGACGCCGACGATAGACGATTTTGAAGGACAGGTGGTTTATGATAATCTGGCGACGATCGGGGAGTTCCGTTCTTCAGATTCATTGCTCAACCGGATTGTACAGAATGCGTGGTGGAGTATCAATTCTAATTATAAGGGAATCCCAATGGATTGTCCGCAGCGTAACGAACGGATGCCCTGGCTGGGCGATCGGGCGACGGAGTCCCTGGGCGAGAGCTATTTGTTTGCCAATGAGAACTTTTATGCAAAATGGCTGAATGATATCCAGCAGTCGCAGAAGCCAGATGGTTCCTTACCGGATGTGGCGCCTGCGTTTTGGAATTACTATACCGATAATATGACCTGGCCTTCGGCCTATCTGCTGATTGCGGATATGCTGTATAAGCAGTTTGGCAACCTGGAACCGATCCGGGATCACTATCCTTCGATGAAGAAGTGGCTGGGCTATATGCGTGATCACTATCTGCAGGACGGGATCATGACAAAGGATAAATACGGCGACTGGTGCGTACCTCCCGAATCGCCGGAGCTGATCCATGCGCGGGATTCATCGCGGATGACGGATGGAAAACTGATCGCTACGGCATATTACTATCATTTACTGGACCTCATGAAGAGCTTTGCCGGGCTGCTGCACCTGGATGCGGATACGTCAGCGTACGCGAGTGAGATGGTGGTGATTGGTAAGGCATTCGATAAGAAATTCTATCGCTCCGAAGGCTATTATGGCAATAACACGGTGACGGCTAATCTGCTGCCGCTGTATTTTGATATGGTCCCACGGGACAAGCGGGATGTTGTCCTCGGGCATATCACCGGCAAGATAGACAACGACGATGACGATCATATCAGCACAGGCGTCGTAGGCACGCAGTGGCTGCTGCGCGGACTTTCAGAGAATGGGCGTGCGGACCTGGCCTATAAGATCGCCAGCAATAAAGAATATCCGGGCTGGGGCTATATGGTAGAACATGGTGCGACGACGATCTGGGAGCTATGGAACGGCAATACGGCAAGCCCTGCGATGAACTCACAGAATCACGTCATGTTACTCGGTGACCTGGTAGCCTGGTGTTTCCAGGATCTCGGCGGCATCTCGGCGCAGCAAGGCTATAAACATTTTCGGATGAAGCCTTTTTTCCCGGATGGGCTGGATTCTGTACAGGTGAGTTACCGGACAGGATCGGGTTGGATCGGGAGTCACTGGAAAATGCAGGGCAACGATGTCGTATGGGATATCATGATCCCCGAAGGGACGTCTGCGTCAGTGGAATTGCCGGGTAGATCCAGGGAGGAGGCAGGGCCGGGGGCGCATCATTATGTCGTGAAGACAGGAGGCTGGGTACTGGGGGGGCCTCTCGATCCTGCGATCGTAAAGGAAGAATTTTTATACGAAAAAGCATCCTTCCCGGAATGTCATGCGGCGACGATCGCAGAATCCTCCAAAGGGCTTGTAGCTTCTTTTTTCGGAGGTACAAAAGAGCGTAACCCTGACGTGTGTATCTATGTTGTCCGCAAGGACAAAGACGCGAACGGTTGGACGGCGCCTGTAAAAGTAGCCGATGGAATTCAAAACGACACGCTGCGTTATGCCTGTTGGAATCCTGTATTGTACCAGGTTCCCGGCGGTGACCTGTTGCTGTTCTATAAAGTTGGGCCCAGCCCTTCGAAGTGGAAGGGTTGGATGCTTCGGAGCAAAGACGGCGGCATAAGCTGGAGTAAGCCGGAGAAATTGCCTGATGGGATACTTGGCGCGATCAAGAACAAACCGGTTGGACTGGCAAATGGAGATATCCTTTCTCCGAGCAGCGTAGAAGGCAGCGGCCCTTCGCGCATCACATTCGAAAAGTCAAGGGATGGCGGCCATGGCTGGGAGATGATGAGCGCTGTGCCCGCCGATACTTTTAAGGCCATACAGCCGACGATCCTGTTCTTAAAGAATGGAGGGCTTGCTGCCTTAAGCCGGACTTCGAACCGAACCATTGTTGTTACGATCTCTTCCGACAATGGTAGGACCTGGTCTGTGCTAAAGTCTTCGGGGCTTCCCAATAACAATTCCGGACTGGATGGCGTCACCCTGAAAGACGGCCGGCAGCTACTGGTTTATAATCATGTTCTGCCGCCTCCAGGGGTAGCAAAGGGGGATCGTTCTCCCTTGAACGTAGCGATATCCTCCGATGATGGCCGGACCTGGGATGCGTCGCTGGTATTGGAAAGTGATAAGGCTGGTCAGTATTCCTACCCTTCTGTGATCCAGAGTGCAGACGGGCTGATTCATATTGTCTATACCTGGCGCCGGAAGAAAATAAAATATGTGGTAATCGATCCGTCCAAATTAAAAGCCGAAAAAATAGACAACGGCGTCTGGCCGTCATCCATTCATCAATAAAAAGGAGGCCTTATGGAAAAGAAATTTGTCCCGGTCATGATCACTCCCTTCAACCTGAAGGCGGCAAGGGTGATCGTGGTGATCGCCGGGCTGATATCTATCGGGATCGCGATGATGTACGTCAATGCCGGTACGGATGGCGTGCTGGGGATCGTGTTTACCCTGTATGCCGCATTTTCCGGAGGGATCTCGGGAATATTCCTTCTGGGCTTGTTTAGCGCCAGGACGAACCGACAGGACACCAACTTATTGTACAGCGGTTGGCGGAGGGCGCGTCGTCTCGGCAAGCTGGTACCGGTGGTCCTGCTTTGCGGCTTCTATGTAAAAACACAGGCGCAGGATAATTCCGATGGTCAGTATCGTGAACCATTGAAGAATGTATTGGAGGAAGTGCAGAGCCGGTATGGGGTAACGATAAAGTATTCCGATAGCCTGGTGAAAAATAAATTCGTCAATTATGCAAGGTGGCGTTTTCGGGGCAATGTTGATACGACGCTGGATAATGTGTTGAAGCCATTGGATATGGACGTGAACAAGACCGGGGACAAAACATATAAACTAAAGAACTACGAATACTGGCGGAGAAGCTATGAGGAAGGAGTAGAAACCCTGGATCGCCTCGCTTCCTTGTATCATAACAAAGAAGAATGGGAGGCGCGTAAAGCAGAGCTTAAGCCCTGTATCTATTCGGCGCTGCAACTGTCGCCTTTGCCGGCTTCGCCAGGAACAAAGCCGATCCAGACGCCCTGGAGAAAGATGGATGGATATGAGGTTTCGAACATCGCGATCGAGATCCTGCCGGGACTTTATATCAACGGGTCCTTATATCGTCCTTTAAAGATAAAGGGGAGAATCCCTGTGATCCTGAACCCGGATGGGCATTGGCCGCGGCAGCGATATCGTGAAGATTGCCAGATTCGGTGTGCGGCGTTGGCGAGGATGGGAGCGATGGCTTTTAGTTATGATCTGTTTGCCTGGGGCGAATCACTGCTGCAGTTCAAACCGGAAGATCACCGGCGCAGCCTGGCGATGAGTATCCAGGTGTTGAGCGGCATACGGATACTGGACTATCTGTTGTCATTGAAGGAGGCGGACAAGAACCGGGTCGGGATAACGGGCGGCTCGGGCGGCGGTACTCATACCGTTTTGTTGACTGCATTGGATGATCGGATAAAAGTAAGCGTACCCGTCGCTTCGGTATCGGCGTATTTCTATGGCGGCTGTCCCTGCGAAAGCGGGATGCCGATCCACGCCTGTGCCGGCGGAACGGACAATGTTGAACTCGCGGCGATGGCTGCGCCCCGGCCAATGCTGGTCATCTCTGACGGCCATGACTGGACGGATCATATGCCGCAGCATGACTTCCCTTATCTGCAAAAAATGTATGGTTATTACGGCGTAGAAGGCAATGTCGGGAATGTACACCTGCCGGCGGATGTTCACGACTATGGTATAACAAAGCGTACGCCGATGTATAAATTTATGGCCGCGAGGCTGGGGCTTAATCTGTCGGCCATCCAGGCTGCAGATGGAAAGATCGATGAATCCAGGTGTACGATAGAACCCGACAGCGCACTTTATGTATTTGGCGGCCATGGACAAAATTTACCTTCGGATGCTATCATCGGGTTTGCCAACCTGGAGCATGTCTTTGCATTACAGCATATAGAAGCGCAGCCCTACAAAGTTTCGGTAGTTGATCTGATGTTATTGAAGCGGCAGAAACTTGGCGCTTTCCCCGTTGCAAAAAAAGTAGGGGCTGATGGCTTGGAGGTCGATATGGGGGGGCTTGGAGACCGGGAAACCTTTGAAAACTCGCTGGCCAATGATTCGATCCGTAAACAGTTTATGGATACAGCATCCAGGCTGGGGCTGGAGATCTCGAGCCTGGCGATGACGGGATTTTACTCCCAGTCGTTTGCAACGCGTCCTACGTGGCAGCGGATGATCGCGGATTGCATTGCAACCATGAAGAAAATGGGCGTGCACGTCGCTTTTCTTCCGCTAGGCGTCGCTTCTGACCCCGTCAAACATCCTGAGCTAAGGGATTCCGTCATACGGAGGCTTAGGATTGCGGGTAAGATGGCGCAGGAGGCGGGGGTAGTGATAGGTGTAGAGACCTTGCTGCCTGCTTCCGAAGAGTTGAAGTTTCTGAAAGAGATCGGATCCCCGGGGATAAAGAGCTATTTCAATTTTGCGAATGCGCTGGATGAAAAACGGGATCTGTACCAGGAGCTGAAGACGCTGGGCAAGGATAATATCTGTATGATCCATTGCACAAATACCGATGGCGTATGGTTGCAGAATGATCCTGCGATCGATATGAAGAAGGTAAAGGCAACGCTGGATGCGATGGGCTGGAAGGGCTGGCTGGTCATCGAGCGTTCGAGGGACGCAAAGAATCCGAAAAAAGTCGAGTATAACTTTGGCGCGAATACACGATATGTAAAATCCATTTTCCAATGAGAAGGCGATTGTTGATCTTTCCGCTGAAGGTTGGCATGCTGCTGATGTTGCTGTTGTTGGGGATTGCCACTGCGCGGTCGGCGGATATCTGGGTTGCTCCTGGCGGCAATGATGAGGCTGCCGGGACAAAGGATGCGCCGATGGCTACGCTGTCTGCGGCTTTGCGAAAGGCGCGGGAGTTAAGACGATTAAAAGACCCATCGGTTGCCGGTGGGATACACATCATTATACGAGGCGGTGAATACAGGTTGATAGAGCCTGTGTTTGTAAGGCCTGAGGATAGCGGGACAGATGGCAGTCCCACTATGATCGAGGCGGCTTCGGGAGAAAAACCCGTGTTGAGCGGCGGAAGGGCGGTTACGGGCTGGCAGCCGGTGCGCGGGAGGCTTGCGGGACTACCGGCTGCTGCTGTTGGTAAGCTATGGATGGCTGATGCGCCGGTAGAATCTTTCCGGCAGTTGTGGGTGAATGGAGTGAAGGCGGTCCGGGCCCGCGAGACAGATGAAGACGATAAAATGCTTCGCATCCTGTCGGTGGATACCGGACGCCAGATCCTTTGGATACCGGCAGGCTCTAAGAGTCCTGTTTTTTCTGAAGGAATGGAGATGCTGATCCATCAGTGGTGGGCAACGGCAGTTCTACGTATCGCTTCGATGACCAGGGTTGGCGATAGCATTGCGGTGCGTTTCCGCCAGCCTGAAAGCCGTATCGAATTTGAACATCCCTGGCCGGCGCCTTATCTCGATAAAGGACATAAACAGAATGGCAATTCCGCGTACTATCTGGTCAATTCGATACACTTTTTAGATCATCCGGGAGAATGGTATGCTGTGGGTGGTAAGATATACTATTGGCCGCGTGCAGGAGAAGACCTGACTTCTGCGCATGTGGTGGTTCCTGCTTTGACGACATTGGTACAGGTGCAGGGGACGATCGACAGACCCGTGGCCAACCTTGTGTTTAAAGGGCTGGAGTTTTCTTATGCGACCTGGCTGCGTCCTTCCGAGCTGGGGCATGTGCCTTTACAGGCGGGGATGTATTTGCTGGATGCCTACAAACTGAAGGTTCCTGGCACACCGGGGAAAGCAGGGCTGGAAAACCAGGCCTGGATTGGACGGCCGGCTTCGGCGATAGAAGTGTCTTATGCGGCTGGGGTGGATTTTTTTCGGTGTCGGTTTACTCATCTGGCGTCGACCGGGCTTGACTATACCCGCGGGACACGTGCCGATACCGTAAGAGGTTGTGTTTTTAATGATGTAGGCGGGACGGCATTACAGCTGGGCGTATACTCCGATCCCGCTTTTGAAACCCATTTGCCTTATGCGCCGACGGACGATCGCGAAGTTTGTCACAACGAGGTAATAGAAGACAACCTGGTGACAGACTGTACAAACGAGGACTGGGGCTGTGTAGGGATCAGCGCCGGTTATGTGCATGACGTTAAGATCCGTCACAACGAGGTAAGGGAGGTTTCCTACAGCGGCATCTGTGTGGGCTGGGGCTGGACAAAAGAGATCAACTGTATGCGGAACAATACGATCGAAGCCAACTTTGTGCATCATTACGCCAAACACATGTATGACGTAGGAGGTATCTATACCCTGTCTGCGCAGCCGGGGACGGTGATAACCCGCAATGTGATCGACTCGATCTATCATCCTGTATATGCGCATGATCCCGAGCACTGGTTCTGGTTTTACTTCGACGAGGGATCTTCCTATATCACGATAACCAACAACTGGTGTCCGGGCGAAAAGTTTATGCGGAACACCAATGGACCCGGCAATAGCTGGGAAAACAACGGTCCTGCGGTCGATGCGGCAATCAAAAAGAATGCAGGGTTGGAACCTGCTTATCAATAAAACGAATCACTTATGTTAAGACTGGGAATATTAGGATTGGGTGAAGGACGGAGTACTATGTCTGCCGCCTTGAACAGCCCAAAATGGCAGCTGAAAAAGATTTGCGACCTGAACGAGTCGCTTGGCCGTCATCGGATGGAGGAATTTAACTTTCCCCATTATACAAAGAGTTATGATGAATTACTGAACGATCCCGGGATCGACGTGATCGGGATCTATACGCCCGACAAGCTGCATGCAGCGCATGTAAAGGCAGCTTTACAGCACGGAAAACACGTGGTATGTACAAAGCCTTTTATCGATGATCTTTCGGACGCCCGCGAGATCCTTGCCTTGTGCGAGTCGACGGGGAAAAAAGTATTTGTCGGTCAGAGCAGCCGTTTCTTCGAACCGATGCGCAGGCAGCGGAAGGACTTTGAAGAAGGATTGATTGGTGACCTCGTAACAGTGGAGGCGTATTATCATGCCGATCACCGCTGGTTCCTCGAGAAGGGATGGTCCCTGGAAAATGCGTTCAAATGGTTGTATGGCGGACTCAGTCACCCTGTCGATCTGGTTCGCTGGTATCTGCCCGATATCGAAGAAGTGATGGGCTATGGCATGTTGAGCCCTAATGGAAAGAAAGGCGGGCTGCATCATGAGGATACGATGCATTTTATCTTCCGCGCGGTCGACGGCCGGGTTGCGCGTGTAAGCGGGGCTTATACAGGCCCTGTACAGCCCGTGGTCAGAGACAGCGAGATGTCTTGTATCCTGCGGGCTTCAGAAGGCTGCAGCCAGGCAGACTATATGGACCTCCGTTATGCGGTTACGACGAAGACGGGGGAGGAGCAGCTGATCACCTGGGAACATAAATTAAAACACTATTTCCGGTTTGAGGGCAAAAGTCACCATGCGGGGGAATACCAGAATTATCTCGAATACTTTGCCGATGCGATCGGGAATAATACGACTGCTTATCCCGATGCCCGCGAAGGGATTGGAACGATTGCCTTGTTAAAGGCGATGGAAGAGTCGCTGGCGACGCGTCAGCCGGTAAGGGTGGACAGCATCCTCAAAAAATACGGCCTATGAAGAACATATACCAGCTGTTGCAGCCAGTAGACTGGATCATCGTTGCCGTCTACCTGCTCACTTTGTTGGGGATCGGCTATTGGGTGAGCTTTGTCCGGAAGAAAAAAGAGGGGGAGAACCTGTTTCTGGCCGAGCGTTCACTTGGCTGGGCGAGTATCGGTCTGAACATGTGGGGGACGAATGTAGGGCCTTCGATGTTGATCGCATCCGCGAGCATTGGCTATACGACGGGAATTGTGGCTGGCAACTTTGCCTGGTATGCGTTTATTTTCATTTTATTGCTGGCTGTCGTATTTGGACCCCGCTATCTCGGGGCCAGGGTGTCGACACTGCCCGAATATATGGGACTTCGGTTTGGCGAATCGACCCGAAACATCCTCGCCTGGTATACCCTGATCACGATCCTTATCTCCTGGCTTTCCCTGGGGCTCTTTGCCGGGGGCGTCCTTGTACGCCAGTTGTTGGGGCTGCCGATGTGGCTTTCTGTAATCAGCATGGTGATCCTGGCGACGGCGTTTACCGCCGCCGGCGGCCTGAAGGCGATCGCATACACGAATGTCTTTCAGATGCTGCTGTTGATCGGAGTCTCGACTTGCCTGGTCTGGATCGGTATAGAGAAAGTGGGTGGTGTATTAGCTGTTATAGACCGGACTCCGCCAGTCTATTGGAATTTGTTTCTGCCAGCGAGTGATAAAAGTTATCCCTGGCCGGCGATCCTGTTGGGATATCCCGTCATGGGGGTCTGGTTCTGGTGTACAGAGCAGTCCATGGTGCAGTCGGTGTTAGGGGCGCGTAACCTGGAGCAAGGGCAGCTGGGGGCAAACTTTATCGGCTGGCTGAAGATCCTCGACGTGCCCTTGTTTATCCTGCCGGGTATCCTTTGTTTTTTACTGTACCCGCATCTGGCTAACCCCGATGAAGCCTACCTGACCCTGGTGACACATTTATTCCCGCCGGGTTTAAGAGGTCTGATCATCGTGGTATTGATAGCGGCGCTGGTGGGGAATATCGGCTCTTCACTGAATTCCGTCAGCACGGTTTTTACGATGGATATCTATATTAAAAAATACCGGCCTGATGCGGATAACAAGACGGTGATCCGTGTCGGCAGGGCAGTGACGGTCGCTGGAGCGGTTGTATCGGTTCTGGTCACGCTGGCGATCGACAATATAAAGGGCTTGAATCTCTTTGATGTTTTTCAGTCTGTGCTGGGCTTTCTGGCGCCACCGATGTCGGTTGCTTTTCTATTGGGCGTTCTGTGGAAAGGGGCAACATCCCGCGCGATCAACGGCGTATTGACGGCGGGGACTGCCTTTAGCGTGGGGATTGGCGTATTGTATCTCTGGGTGTTCCCTTCTTCCCGTTATCCCTGGCCGCATTTTCTTTTACTATCCTTTTACATTTTTATGGTGATAACTCTGGGCGCTATCGGCGTCGCTTTATTGGATCGGCGGAAGGCGCCTGCCTTGGCTGGGGTGGATGTTCCGCCTACGAAGCGGGTCAAGTGGTTGTGGGCAGTCCTGACCGTCGTGATGATCCTGCTTTATATTTTATTCAATGGACATGCGGCGTCGGCACAGGAGACGGGGGGCGCTGTTGCGCGCACAGGTTCTGAGGCACGTGCTGGCGCTGCCCGCTGGATCACCTATCCGGGGGACTATGAGATATGGTTGAGCAACCAGGTACAAAACCGGAGGACGGAGCGTGGGACCTTCTTTCCGCCGTTTTGGCGTCTTGACAGTCATTATCCTCTGATCGATTTCCGGAAGGAGGTGGTGTTGACTTCCGCTTCGGATGTGATGCTGAAAGCAGAGGGGCAATACAATTGCAAGGTGGATGGGAAGATGATATCCGGGGCTCCGGCATTGCTGCATCTGGCGGCGGGCCGGCATGTGCTGGAACTGAAAGTATACAACCAGGCTTCACCGCCGGCTTTATATGTGCAAGGGGCTTCGCTTGTATCCGACACAAGCTGGAAGGTGACGGTTGAAGATAAAGAGTGGATCGATGCATCCGGAAAAGCTTCTGATAAGTCGGGGACGGTTTGGTTGTCTGCGACAGCCAATGACGCAGTTGTTCCGCCTTCTCAATGGAAATTAAGCCGGGAGCCGCATTCCGCTGTCCGGGCTGAAGTGAAGGGGCACTCGATGCTATTGGACTTTGGCCGGGAATCCTTTGGGTATGTCGATTTGAAAGGTTTACAGGGGAATGGGCGGGTGTCGCTTTACTATGGCGAATCGAAGGAAGAAGCCTTGTCTGTTGACAGCTGTGAAGTATTGGATCGGATCGATGTGGCGGTTGCTTCGAAGCGTGACTCGGTGCTGGCGGGCTCGCGCGCCTTTCGTTTTGTCAACATCCAATGGACGGACGGCGTATCGCTGGACTCCGCTTCGATGCAGTTTGAGTATCTGCCGATAGCCAATAAGGGTAGCTTCCGCTGTAGCGATACCTTGATCAATCGGATATGGGATGTTGCCGCGTATACCCTTCATCTGAATACGCGGGAGTTTTTTATTGACGGTATCAAACGCGACAGATGGGTCTGGTCAGGCGATGCCTATCAGAGCTGTTTGATGAACTACTATCTGTTCTTTGATTCTGCATCCGTCGCCCGGACTTTATGGGCCTTGCGAGGAAAGGACCCCGTGACGAGCCATATCAATACGATCATGGATTACAGTTTCTATTGGTTTCTGGGCATCTATGATTATTACCTTTATACAGGGGATAAGACCCTGATCCGCCAGATCTATCCGAGGATGGCGAGCCTGATGGACTTTGTATTATCCCGGAGGAATGGACATGGCTGGCTGGAGGGATTGCCTGGCGACTGGCTGTTTATCGACTGGGCTGATGGTTTGACAAAGAAAGGCGAGTTGAGTTTTGAACAGTTGTTGTTTGTACGGAGTCTGGAGACGATGGGGCTTTGCGCTAAGCTGGCTGACGACTACGCGGCTTCAGCGCGTTGGGCGGCCCAGGCCGCTGCTTTGAAGACAAAGCTGTTTGCCGATTTTTGGGATGCTCGTCGCGGAGCTTTTATACACAGTTCTGCGGATCCGGTGATCAACCGATACAGCAATATGTTCGGGATCTTCTTTGGTTATTTTACGCCAGAGCAGGCAGAGGGAGTAAAGCGGCATGTTTTGTTAAACGACAGCGTTCCGCTTATCGTGACGCCCTATATGCAATTCTATGAGCTGGAGGCTTTGTGTGCCATGGGGGATCAAGGGCACGTGCTGCAGCGGATGAAGGATTATTGGGGCGGTATGTTGTCCCTGGGAGCGACCTCTTTCTGGGAGCAGTACGATCCAAAGCAGAGCGGGTCAGGGGCGTATGAGATGTACGGCCGGCCGTTTGGCAAAAGCCTTTGCCATGCCTGGGGAGCGAGTCCTGTCTTTCTATTGGGAAAATACTACCTTGGCGTGAGACCTGTTGATCCTGGCTATACGCGATATGAAGTAGAACCGGCATTAGGTGGATTGAAGTGGATGGAGGGCAATGTGCCGACGCCAAGGGGAAATATCGGCGTGTCGTGCAGTCGTTCAAAGATCGTGGTAAAGACGGTGGCGGACGGCGGGGTGTTGAAACTCCGGAGCCGAAAGAAGCCGGTTTGTAAAGATGGGGTGATCCGGATGACTGCGCCGGGACAGTATGAGATGACATTAGATGGCAATAAAGAATATACAGTTAGCTATGCTGCGATTGAGTAAAATAGTTTTGCTATTGGTTTTCACGCATTACGCCTTCGCGCAGAGCGACATGATGCATGGGGCAGCTACTGAGCCTGGCTCCCGTCGTTCGCCTGCTAACCTGTTCCTGCATCCCCCGGAGGATGCGCGGCCCTGGGTCTTCTGGTATTGGATGCAGGGGGCAGTATCAAAGGAAGGCATACATGCAGACCTTGCAGCGATGAAGCAGGCGGGTATTGGCGGCGCTTATTTGATGCCGATCAATGGACCGGCAAAGCCGCCGGTCTATACGCCGGTGGTGGAGCAGTTAAGCCCGTTGTGGTGGGAGATGGTAAAATATGCGATGACGCAGGCGGATAGTTTGGGTTTGAAGATCGCGATGCACTATTGTGATGGATTTGCGGTGGGCGGAGGTCCCTGGATCACGCCGGCTTTGTCGATGCAGAAGGTGGTATGGACGGAGACGGTAGCGGTGGCGGCCGACGGGCTTGCTTTGCCACAGCCCGAAACAAATGAAGGATATTATGAAGATATATCGGTACTGGCTTTCCCCGAGCCTGCCAGTTGGACGGCATCGACGAAAAACGTCAGGCCCATAGTGACGACTTCGACGGGAGCGGATGCCGGGTTCCTGGCTGTCGGCCAGCGTAAAGAGTCCTTTAAATCAGATACCGTTTGCTGGATACAGTATGCATTTGAGCGGCCGTTTACCTGTAGGACGATCCGCATCTTTGCGCCCAATAACTATCAGTCACAGCGTTTATTAGTGGAGGTGAGTGATGACGGGGTGAGCTTTCGGTCTTTGGGCCGTCTGACGCCGCCGAGGCATGGCTGGGAAGATGGGGATGCGGCCGTGACGCATGTGATCCCGACCACGACAGCAAAATATTTCCGGTTTGTTTATGACAGGAAAGAAAGTGAGCCAGGGTCGGAAGATGTCGATGCGGCAAAGTGGAAGCCTTCGTTAAAGGTCACCGGGATCGAATTATCTGCGGCGCCTGGGATAGAAAATATAGAAGGGAAGAACGGGGAAATGTGGAGGCTGAGCGCGGCGACGTCTTCGGCTGAATTGCCGGATTCGCTTTGTATCGATCCGCGATCGGTTGTGGATGTGACTTCTTTTATGGATGCGGGCTGTCACTTGCATTGGAAGGCGCCTGGTGTTGAGAGCGTCTCTGCCAGCGCTTTGGCGGCGGGGGATTCTCCTGCCGGCTCAGCTGCTTCCAAAAACGCGGCTGTGCGTTGGATCGTGCTTCGTATCGGCCACACCTCTACGGGGCATACCAATGCAACGGGCGGCGGCGGGAAAGGATTGGAGTGTGATAAATTTAATCCCGAGGCTATACGGCTGCAATGGGATCGCTGGTATGGCGAGGCCTTACGTCAGGCGGGGCCTGCGCTGGCGAAGAAGGTATTGAAAATATTTCATGTCGATAGCTGGGAATGCGGAAGTCAGAACTGGTCGCCCGTCTTTCGGGATGAGTTCCGACGCCGTCGGGGATATGATCTGGCGCCCTGGCTGCCGGTGATGGCGGGTGTGCCCTTAGGATCGGTGGAGAAGAGCGAGAAGGTTCTCCGGGACGTTCGGCAGACGATAGCGGAGCTTTTACACGACGGTTTTTATACACAGCTGGCAGGACTTGCGCATGCGGCAGGCTGTCAGTTCAGCGCCGAGTCTGTTGCTCCGACAATGATGAGCGACGGCCTTTTGCATTTCGACGAAGCGGATCTGCCGATGGGAGAGTTCTGGCTGCGGAGCCCTACACATGACAAGCCGAATGATGTACTGGATGCCATATCGGGCGCACATATCTACGGAAAGAATATCGTACAGGCCGAGGCTTTTACGGAACTAAAGGAAGCCTGGGATGAATACCCCGGGTTATTGAAGACCTTACAGGATCGTAACTATGCATTGGGGATCAACCGTCTCGTTTTTCATGTATTTGTACATAATCCCTGGATGAACAGGAAGCCGGGTATGACGCTGGGCGGTGTGGGGACATATCTGCAGCGGGATCAGACCTGGTGGAAGTATGCCGGGGCATGGATCGACTATACACGACGTTGCCAGGCCTTGTTGCAGTGGGGACATCCAGTAACCGATATCGCGGTCTTTACAGGAGAAGAGCTGCCGCGGAGAGCCGTATTGCCGGAGCGGCTGACGGATGTGCTGCCGGGATTGATCGGGGCTGATCGGATAGAACGCGAACATCGCCGGCTAGCCAATGCTGAAACACCGGTGACGAAGAATCCCAACGGAGTATCGCGATCGGCAAATATGGCCGATCCTGCGGAGGATATCGACTGGCTGAACGGCTATGCGTTTGATTCCTTTAACCCCGATGCGCTGCTGCGTCTGGCGTCGGTTAAGGATGGCCGTGTTGTCTTCCCCGGGGGCGCAAGCTATGCGCTGCTGGTATTCTCCGGCAAAACGCCTATGACACCGAATGCGGGGCAGATCAGCGATTCTGCTGCCAGCCGCATCTTAATGCTGGTGAAAGACGGAGCAAACATCCTGGTCGATACGAATGTTGTGTATATCGCCTCGGCTTTCAGAGAATTACTGGCAGGATCTTTTGATGCATCGGGTGTTGCGCATGTGGGGAAGGGCAGGGTGATTGCGGGACCGTTGACGCGCCGGGATGCACTGGATGTAGAGGCGGATCTGCTCTCCGATCGTCCATCGCGTATCGCCTGGGCTCATCGCGCAGGGGAAGGATCAGATATATACTTTGTATCGAATCAGCAGGATAGTGCGATGACGGTGACCGTCTCTTTACGTGTGAGGGATCTTAGGCCGGAAGTATGGGACCCCGTCAGCGGCGAAATGATGATGGCGGATTGGAAAGCAGTAGGAAACCGAACGGAAATAAGATTGAAAATGGCGGAGCATGGATCTTGTTTTATCGTGCTGCGCCGCGGAGCGGCAGCGCCTTCCACTGTGGCAAAAGTTGGATCGTGGAAAGAATTGAAAGGATCATGGAGACTCCGGATGGGGGATCGGATCTTGCGTTTGGATAGCTTGCAGGACTGGTCGTTAAGCGGAGATACACTTTTCCGATACTATTCAGGTACGGCAACCTATACAAGGACATTCATGGCTGCGGCATCGGGTCATGTTCAAATCGACCTGGGCTCCGTGGCGAATGTTGCGCGGGTATGGGTAAACGGTACCGAAGCGGGAACTTTGTGGACTCCGCCTTTTGTAGTCACAGCTGCGGTGCATGCAGGAAAGAATGAGTTGAAGATCGAGGTTGCCAATACTTGGTTTAACCGGCTTACGGGGGATCAACGCCTTGCGCCGGAAGCGAGGACGACGTTTACGGTTGTGCCGTTTGCCGGGAGTGGGAGATTGCAGCCGGCCGGCTTGTTGGGGCCGGTGCGGATTGCTGTTAAAAATTAAAATTCGACGATATCCTCAACCCGACCTTTGAAATATTGGGATGGTCGAGATAAGTGAAACGCTTGACAAGATCCAGGCGGAAAATGGAGAAGATATTGTAAATACCAACACTTCCTTCTACATAAGGCTGGGCGCCGAGAATGTAGGTCGAGGTCAGCCCTTTGGTGAGCGGAAACTTCAACTGTGTGGGATTGAGATTTGGGTTATTGCTATCGCGCATGCCGCCGTAGAGGATCTTTCCGCCGATGACTTCGCGCAGCCGCAGCCGCTTGATGCCGGGGATCTTGTTTAAGAAAAAACCGTTGAAGAAGTGATCGATGTTGAGGCCGGCATAGTGGTCGCTGACAAACTCGCCGACATTCATCATGTTATAGGAATTTTGGGTATAGAAATAGGACGTATTTGCAGGGTGTACGACCAACAGCGGGAAGGGGAGCCTGCCGCCGATATAGCCCGCATCGAAGGTGATATCGGAGAACCCCAACGGCGCAACGTACCACCGCTTATAGACATTCAGATGAAGCGCATCGTAATTGTATTGTCCTTCCATGAATCCCTTTATTCCCCTTGCATATTGGAGCGTTAGAATAGGCCATCGGTTGACGATGTTGACGCGGCCGGCTTTGTTCTGAAAGAACTGTTCATTGGGCGCCCAGCGCAGCGTAGCGTTGATCTCGCCCGTGGTCAGCGATTTGACGGTGTCGATCCTGTCGC
>JAATGQ010000145.1 GCA_015654595.1 Chitinophagales bacterium
CCATGCTTCCTGTCAGACCATAGGTCATACGCAGCGTCGCATAATCGACCCACGTCTTGCTCTGCATCCATTTTTCCTGTTCGATATTCCAGCTGCCAGCCAGCGACCAGGTGGGCAGCCAACGCGCACGGGGATTGGAACCCAGCTGATTGGAACCATCATAACGCAAGGTGCCGGTAAAGTTCAGCCGGTTGTCGTAGGTATAGGCCGCGGAGCTATAAAAGGCCACAAAACGGTCCCGGTTTTTGCTCATCGCAAAATACGGGAAGTTGCTTTCTATCGAACTCTTCAGGATCTGGTAGTTGGTCAATACAGTTCCACCACTGTTATACTGATAACCATATCCCGTATTGCTGGCCTCCTGCCGGTCGGCGTATTTGATCTGCTGCCCCCCCAAAATATTGATGGTGTGCTTTTCCGCCAGCGTCTGCGTCCAGTTCAAACTGTTCCGGACGTCAAAGCTGGTCAGCGCATCCTCCGTTCTGTTATAGAAGCCGCCATAAGGCAATACCACCTGGGGCGGCAGATCGGGGTTGGCCGGATCGGTATAAAGGAATTTGTTGGCAGCCGCTACTGTCGAGTTTTGATCGGCTCGATAGGCATTGGCCATATTCGAATTTTCGGTGATCTCATCTTCGCGGGTGCTCTTCACATATCGCAAAGCCCCAAGAAAGTCATACTTCAGGTGCTTCGCCACCTTGTAAGACAATTCTCCCTGAAGCCGAATATCCACGATACTATATTGCAGGTAGTTATTGGCCAGTTCGTTGACGATATTGAAAGGAGCAAAGTTGCGCTGGTAATATTGAAAATTCCCCTGATCATCATAAGGTACCATCGCCCGGCTTGTATTCAACGCATAGCTGAAAGGATTGATGTCAAAGTCACGGCTGTATTGCCCTTCCACCGGATCAGCCTGCCTCGTCACCGAACCCGGCGCTCGCTGCTGACGGACCGATCCAACGGTAGAGAAACCACCGGAAAGCCGGTCATTGAATTTATAATTGTTGCGGAAGTTCAGCGTATACCGGCTCACCTTATCGGCAATCGTCCATCCATTATCTCCATAATAGCTGGTAGAAAAATAAGACTGGGACTTTTCCGATCCAAAGGAGACGGACAATGAATGTTCCTGCATAAAGTTGTTCCGGAAAAGCAATCCAAACCAGTCCGTATTCGACTTTGCATATTTCAACAGAAATGCATTTTGATTCCAACGCGTATTGGGTAATCCAAACGTATTATTCATCGTATCTGCTGCATCGATCTCATTTTGCATCAGCCCGACTACACCCCAGTCCGGGTTATTGACGATATTGGGAGTAAAAGCTTTTTTCCGGAACTCTTCCCCCAGGATCGACATTTGCAGCCCCGAGTTCATGATATCATAATTGCCATAAGAAGGCTTTAACTGCGTGCTGTAGTTACCCGTATAGCTCACGACAGTACGCCCGACCCGGCCTTTCTTCGTCGTGATGACAACGACCCCATTCATCGCACGAGCACCATACAACGCCGTCGCAGCGGCGTCTTTCAGGATCTCGAAACTCTCGATATCATTGGCGTTAAGGCCGGCTACGGCAGAACCTAACAGCGTGGTAGGGTCGCCGCTGGACAGCTGGTCGTTCGAAATATTGATCACGTCTTCCAGCACCACCCCGTCGACCACCCACAAAGGCTTGTTGTCTCCATTGATAGAGGTAGCGCCGCGGATACGGATCTTCGGAGCAGAGCCAAAGGTCCCGGATACGTTTTCCACCGACACACCGGCAGCGCGTCCTTCCAACATACGGCTTACATCCGCCACACCATCCTGCTTGATCTCATCCATATCCAGGTGAACCGCGGCTCCCGCAAACTTCTTTTTGTCGACATTCTGAAAACCTGTGACCACCACGTCCTGAAGGACCGCAGCAGATTCCTTTAATTTGATATCCAGTACGCCATTCTTAATACTGGAGACGGGTATTTCTTCCGTTTTATAGCCCGTGACACTGATAACCAGTACAGCGTCGCCGGGGACGTTCTTTATTTCGAACTCCCCCTTGGAGTTCGTAGCAGCACCGCGTTTGGTGCCTTTTATCAAAACAGATACGCCGTATAACGGCGCACCTTTCTCGGAGTAGATCACTCCTTTTACATCGATATCTATATGGGGAGCATTGGGCGTCCCCCCGGTCTGTCCAAGACTTTCGATTCCCCCGACCGGACGCCGACTCAAAGCCAGCTGCTGCGAAACGCTGTCCGCAAAAGCGGAAGCAGAAGGCGGCGCCGTTGCCGAGTGGATCACCACCCGGTCATCGATCACCTTATAAGAAAGGTCATGCGGTGAAAGCAGCATCGTCAATACATCCGCTACTTTCTTATCGCGGACCTTGATATTGACTTTGACATTGTCCAGCGCATTGCTGCTGATATATACAAAGGATACGTTTGCCAAACCGGCGATCTTGTTGAGCGCATCTTTTAATACAACATTCTTCAGCTCGATGGAAATCTTTTTGTCCAGGGCGTTCTGCGCGCTTGCCGCCGAAGCATAGAGGCTGGCGATCATAGACCACAACAGAACAATGACCAGGAATGTAGTTCTCATAATCCGTTTAAGTAGATGATTGAAATCTGCCGGCGCTAAATTTTGCATGTTACGGGAAAGAGTTTTATGGGAATAAGGTGCCGGGTCGCGCTTGATGTGCAACTCAGCTGTCAACAGAAACAGTAAAAGCAACTGGTATAAATACCGATATCTCCGCAGGAGACCGTCACCATCACCCAGGATGGAAACAACAGTCGTTTTTTCTCATTTTTAAATCAGTCAGTGGTTTTGGTAAAAGCATGCCCACGGCCTCTTTCAAGAAACCATTTCGGGTATTTTCACGAAGTATATTGGGGATATATAATAAATACACGTAGGCTATAAAAAAGGGGGGTAGCCTGAAGAAGATTTTTTACAAAACGCACAACTTCACTGCATCAACGTGTGTAACGGCAAAGCGCGCGACGGTAAGGCGCGCAGTAGCAACGCACGCGGCAGCAAGGCACGCGGCAGCGCTTTAATAATAGCAAGGAACGCCTTCCTGGTTAGAACAACGCGCGCAGCAACAGCACGATCACCAGCGCATGACTCGTATGCTTCCGTACATACTCATGGAGATTGACCATTGCCGCAGAAAGGTGTTCTTTAACCGTGTTGCGGGAGATATTCAACTCACCGGCCGCTTCTTCATAAGTCTTGCCCTCCAGCTTGCACAGCGTCACAATCCGCTTCTTTTGCGGAGAAAGCTGCTCTATAGCCTGTTGAAGAAGACGATACTGCTCATCATACTGACCTGGCCCCACAGGAAGAAGACTATGATCGGGATCCGTTCCGATCAATTTCTTGTGCGCGGTCTGTTCGCGTAATTTTTTGCGGGAATAATTGATGGAGAGATTGTAACTAACAACAAATAACCAGCCTCCTACAGACTGATCTTCATCGATGGTAAATCTTTTTTCCCAAAGCCGGACAAAAACTTCCTGCAGAAGATCATCGGCGGCATCTGGATTTTTGGTGAACTTGAGAATGTTACGGTATACGGGTTCATGGTACTTCCAGTACAGCTCGTCAAAAGCCTCCACCTGGCTTTTTTGCAGTCTCAGGATCAGTTCAGCGTCTTGGTTACGCATAAGGTCAAATTTCTCATTTTTACACTCCGTCTAGTTAGTCGGACTAGTAGCAGTTAGTAAAGTCGGTTAGTTTTTTTCATATGGAGCGTAAATCAGGATAAGAAGCTAGACACGGACGTTAGCCAACGGAAATTAGTAAATTTTTGGAATTATTGAAGCATTTTATTCTTCAATTTTCATTAAGGATAAGAGTTTATTTTTTCAACGACGCTAACTATTCTATTCAGCACAATAGCCCCGGTCATAAGACCGGAGCTGTTACGCTCGTTATGAGAGAGTTAGTCCACAACCCGCTTTCACCGGGACATTAGCTACGACGGGTCATAGACTAACAAAAACCCTAATTCTTCAAACCAAGATATTTCTTTACGGCATTGTAATCCTTCCAATTGATCAGCGACCGGCCCGCAATACCGCCGGGGATCAGGATATAGCGATACTGAAAATAGGTTTCGCCGTCGCTGCCCGTACCGGAACTGAGATCGAAGTTGGACAGGAAATAGATCGCCTGGTCTTCGATGTATACGGAACAATAGTATCCATAAAGAAGATCAGTCGATGGCAAAGCCACGATCTGCGGCTGATCAGCATTACCTTCATTCAGATATACCATTACGGCTCCCTTCTGAACGATGCTGTCTACCAGCTTTGCAGCCTTTATTCCACCCTGCCATACGGTATCGCCCGCGCCATCATCTTCAAAATATGTGTAAGACACGTTCGTCCAATCAGAGTAGATGACATTTGCACTTCCCGGAGCGCCTGTCGCGCCGGCAGCGCCGTCTTTGCCCGCAGGGCCTGTCGCGCCGTCCTTACCTTTGGAACAGCTGACCACTGTCAAAGCAGCCAGTACAACGAGAGATAAAAAACCAAAAGAGCTCCTTTTCATAATACAGTTTTTGTTTTAGATGAGTATAAGCAATAGGAGGCCTGGGCAAGCAGGCTCACCTTTTTTTACGCAATTGATCAAAATAATGTGGGGACCGCCTGACATTATTCAGGCTGACACCATCGGATCCCGGTTCCGGATGGCTCATAAAAAATCCGGGTCAGTCCTTACTGGCAGCTGCCGCCATAAATCACATAAGCATTGGCGATAGTGTCTTTCCGGATATTGGCATTTAGTGGTATGGCAATCAAACTTAGCGCCTTATCGAGATCGTCACTCGTATGGAAGTGACCATGAAAAATACAACTTTGCATCTGTCCCTGCAGCACAAGACGGGTATGGTAAAACCGCTGCATATCCTCTACAACCTTCCCAACTGCAACGCCAGGATAAACAAAACTTCCGCTCCTCCTTTGCTGATAAAACAACGCATCATCTGCTGCGTCTATCTTCTCCAGTTTATCCGGCAATACATAATATATTCCTGCCTGACGAGGTTCTATGATTACATTCCGACCCTCTTTCCCTTCATTCGGAACAGCCACCTTCACCTTACCCGTAACCACAACCACACGCGCCTCATTGGCAGAAGATGCGTCCACATTAAAAGAGGTTCCTAAAACGGTAGTTTCTACAAAACGAGTGTGAACGATAAAAGGAACGTCGTCTTTTTTAACGTCAAAGAATGCCTCGCCCTTCAGATATACATCCCTCGTCTTGCCCTTGAACTGCCGCGGATAATCCAACACGCTTCCCTGTTCCAACTGCACACCGGTTCCATCGGGAAGCCGCACCGATTTTCTTTCCCGCATCGCGGTAATCGCATGCTCCATGTCTTCCACCTCTCCACGCGCCATTACCGACGCCGCCTTACTCCCCGCCCCCGGCGTATTCCCCGCTACCGAAGGATTGCTACGGGTATGGAAAAAATATCCAGCCCCGACAAAAAGGCCCAAAACAACAGCAGCGGCAGCCGATATCCTCCAAAATATCCGAACCCGCCCCCTCTTTGCCGGCTCGGCAACCCCTATCCGCTGGTGGATCTGCTCCAGCACCTGCGCCGGATGACGACGATCAGACGTCGGTTTAGGCGACTCGACATCGTCCCGGAAGGCTTCTGAGGCGACAGCTTCCAGACCAGCCAGATCATCCTTCTCCAGGTATTGGAGCATCCATTCTTTCTCCTCGCTCGTCCATTCTTCCTGGTCCAGAAGGTACTTCAGATATTCTTTCGTATTCTTCAACACGTTAACAGGTTTTCTTTTAAAATCGTTTTTCAGGAGGCGAGGTACGGTAGGATACTGCATTTTTTTCGCCATTCCAGGCATTGACACTCTAAATACAACAGCCCCTCACAAAGGGGGGGGACTAAAGGTAAATATTTCGAAAGTTTTTTTACCTCCCGCAGTCGTACCGGTAAACCCTGGGACTGACCTCCGGGAATACCCCTAAAGCCACGCAGTTCAAAACCGTCATCCAACGCCATATTCATTCGGCTTCCCTTTGGTACGGAATGCTTACGCCTGTTTGCCAGTCTACGCCAGCGTGCCGATCGGCTCATTTTTGCCAACTCATGCTTTTTTGCCGTTTGGCGCCTGGCCAATCTTTGCCAGCTGATGCACCGGTTTGGCGAATCTGGGACGCAGGCAATAAAAGATACGGAGGATTGCCGTACAAAGTAAATTAATCGGTTGAAAAAAAATATTCGCAGCCGGTATTGACTGCGAATACTTTAACAACGCCCCATCGACTGCCTTACCCCACCCCGATCCAGCAGCGGGCTCCCTAAATTAGCGGGCGCGCCGATTTTACCGGGCGCGCTTGATCATAAAACCATTGTTGACCGTTTCCATCCCGATCTTCGGATAATACTCCATCGCCGTCGGCGCCGCCAGCAATAAAAGCATACACTGGTCTCCGATAGCCTCCTTTGTCAACCGTACTAATTCCTTTCCAATACCATTCTTCTGATATTCCTTCCTTATCGCCAGATCGGATAAATAGCAGCAAAAGCACAGGTCCGTCAGCGCCCGCGACACCCCCACCAGCAGATCGCCCTCCCAGGCCGTTATGATCAGGTTGGAATGCGCATACATTTTTTGGATCCTCCCGGCGTCCTCGATGGGACGATTAAGCCCGGCACTTGCATAGAGATCAATGACTTCGGAAGCGCTCGGCGTTTTGCCGGTCAAATATTGAATAGCCATAACAAACCTGTTTGTTAAAAATTTTATCAAATCTACAACCCCTTAGGACTACCTTTGCCATCCAGAATCAACATAACAGGTAGTCCAGACAAAAGATCAATTGCCCATTTTAAATCTTAGGCCGCATGCTGCCCTTCGACAAGCTCCTGCCCACAGACAAAACATCCGCACAGCCGGTATACCAGCAGATCGCCAATGCAATGATCCGTCATATCCAAAGCGGTCTGTTCACGCCGGGTATGGCCCTTCCCGGCACTCGCGAGCTGGCCGGTCTGCTTAATCTCCATCGCAAGACAGCCATAGCCGCCTACGACGAACTCGCAGCGCAGGGCTGGATAACGGCCATTCCCCGAAAAGGATTCAACGTAACCCATATCCTGCCGGAAGTAAAGCCCCGGCGATGGGCCCAGAAACCGCAGGATCTGTCTTTCCGGGAGAAGATGGCCGCGCCTTTTTATATCCTCCATAAAACGGGTTTCCCGGCCCCTGCTTTGCTCCCGATCCCTCCCCGACTGATCATCGACGATGGGCATCCGGATGATCGCCTCGCCCCCATCGATCTGCTGGGCAGGGAATATCGGGGGAGGTTGAAGTCTGCAGCCGTTCGCCGACAGGTGTCGGCTTCTCTTGTAGCTGGCTCGCCCCGCCTCAGGGAAGCGCTTGTTTCCTGGCTTGCCGGAACAAGAGGGCTGCAGGCGCAGGTTTCCAATATTCTTGTCACTCATGGCGCCCAGATGAGTATCTATATAGCCGCTAATCTTCTTTTGAAAGCCGGCGACGCCGTTATCGTTGCCGAACCCGGCTATTTCGTCGCCAACGAGGTCTTCCACCACCTTGGAGCAAACATCCTTCGGGTTCCTATAGACGAACACGGCATCGATGTCGACAGAGTCGAAAAACTCTGCCGGCAGCATCCCACCCGGATGCTGTATGTGATTCCCCATCATCACCATCCCACTACCGTCACCCTTAGCCCCGAAAGAAGGATGCGCCTGCTCGAACTGGCTGAAAAGTTCAATTTTGCCATCGTCGAAGACGACTATGATTATGATTTTCATTATTCTTCTTCACCCTACCTGCCGCTTGCCTCCGGCAATCACGGCAACAGGGTTGTCTATATCGGCTCCTTTTCCAAATCTCTTTCCCGCTCCATTCGGGTGGGCTTTATGGTTGGCCCCGAAGACTTTACCGCGCAGGCCGTCTATCTCAGACGACTCATCGAGTTGAAAGGAGACAACAATATGGAAGATACACTCGCAGCGCTTATCCTTAACGGGGATATCAGCCGGCACCTGAAAAAAGTAAATAAAATATACGAGACCCGCCGCAACCATCTCTGCCAGTTGCTGGACACACGCCTCTCCGGCATTGTCAGCTACCGCAAACCCTCCGGCGGCATGGCCATCTGGACCAGCTTTGCCCCCCACATCCCCCTCCCCGATCTCACCGCCAAAGCCCTTCGCCAAGGCCTTTATCTCAGCGACACCCGTCTCTACAATACGCACCAAACCAACTACAACGCGACCCGTATTGGCTTCGCCTCTCTTTCGGAACCCGAAATGGAAGAAGCGATCGATATCCTTGCGCACTGCGCGCAATGAGCCGTTTGCATTATCGCCTGAATCTGGAAATATCCTATCCAACATCCGTCGTTCTATAGCACAACACTTGCATGCCATCGTAATTCTTCCTATTTTTCGGCCAAATCCCTTTATGCTGAAACTTCGCGTACTCACTCCATTGCTGATCCTGCTTTTTCCCTTATTCAGCCTGGCCCAGGACACTGTTTATTACAATACCATCTGGAAGGAAACGACAAAAGACAAGGCCGACTATTATCGCATAAAAACAAAAACAGCCGACGGATGGCTGGTAAAAGACTGCTTCCTGTCCGGAAAACCGCAAATGACAGGCGGCTATGCCGACGACTCGCTTCAGGTCAGCCAGGGCCGGTTTGTCTGGTATACCGAAAAAGGAGTCCCCACCCATAGCTGCATCTACGTTCAAGGCAAACTGGAAGGCGCAGATACGCTCTTCTACCCCAATGGACATCGACGGGAAGTTGGCGTAAACAAAGCTGGAGAAAAAGAAGGCGAATGGGTCGGCTACTACCCCAGTGGCGCCGTAGCCGCCAAAGTAAAATATGAACAGGGCAAACAGGTATCCGCCTCCTTCTTTAACGAAGACGGATCTGCCAATAAAAAAATAAAAGAATTTGAGAAGGAAGCGGAATATCCCGGCGGCGTGCCGCAGCTCCTGCGCTTTTTAAATAAAAATTTACAATATCCGGATGCTGCTCTTAAGAGCCTGATCGAAGGGACCGTTGTGGTACAATTTAAAATCTCCAAAGAAGGCCAGATGTCGGAGTTCAAAGTCGTACAATCGATAGACAAATCATTGGACAACGAAGCCTTGCGTGTGCTAAAAATGATGCCCGACTGGCAGCCCGCCATTCTGGGAGGCGTACCTGCCGATAGCTATTTCAAGCAACCTGTCCAATTTGATTTGCGGAGCGTGGAGAACAAATAAAGGCTTACGCTCGTTTCCTCGTCAACACCGTCATCCATCCATTAAGCACCACCAGGTACGCCGGAAATAAAAAATAAAGCAGATCATGCCCGAAACAGATCGTCAGCGCCAGCATTGACGAGATCATCCCAAGCGGCCAGGCGACGCTCCTCTCAGTAGCAGGATCGCGGAAAGCCTTCCGAAGAGTCGGCACGGCAAGCGTTGCATCCGCCAGGATAGCAAAGATCGTCGTCGTCCAGGGATTGCTCGATACCAGGTAAACCCCGATACAAGCCAGCCCCAGTGCGAGGAACAGCCAGTCGCCGCGTTCGAAGGAATAGCTCCGGCTGATCAGCGCCGCCGCCGAAATACAGATACAGCCCGCCGTCGACCACAGGATGCTCGTCATACTCCATTGCCATCCGTTACCTATGATCTGCGATACCAACGTCGTCCCCATCAGACATGCCCAACCCGCCCACGAGAGAACACTGGGTCTGATCTTCTTTCTAACGGTATTGATGAGATAAATGAGCTGCGAGCTGCCAATGACGATCCCTGACAGTATCCCGATAAGTCTTTCCAATGTAAAATAAATTTCGCCGGAAATTCGCTGGCAAAACGTAGCGAATTTCCGGCGGTTGCGTGGCTAACTGAATCACTGCTTTGCAGGCGTGAGCACAATATTACGATATTCAATAGGACCATGATCCCCCTGTAAATAGATAGGGCCCGGTTCACCTTCCCGGCTATCCAGCGCACCGCCGGTAATACCAGGGATCTCCTGGTGACAAATAACGACGACACCATTCAACGCAACCGTCACCATCCTTCCCACCAGCGTCACATCATAAGACTGCCACTCTCCCGGATCTTTTGCCAGCATCTCTGTCGGCGCCAGAAAACCATAAACAGAGCCCAGCTGATTATTCAACGGCTCCATTCCCTTGCTATCCTCCACCTGCAGCTCATAGCGTCCCCTTAGATAGACGCCGCTGTTGCTGCCCTTAGGATAACGAAACTCGATATGTAGCTTGAAGTCGGTAAACGTCGCATCCGTAACGATGTTAGCGCCCGAATGAGGACTAACCAGCAGGCTGCCCTCGGCTTTCCATTGGTTTTCACCCATCGCATGCCAGCCTTTCAGATCTGTTCCATCAAATAATTTTATCGGCGTCCCCCATTTTGGCTCGGTATTCTTCCGAAGAGCAGGAGCCCGCCTTCCTACCCAGTTGTATTGATTGCCGTTGGGCAGAACCATCGTTCCTACCAAACTGTCTCCTTCGACATGCCCTTCCACAGACAGATCACGATCCTCCCGCTCCCATTGCGGCGGAATCGAAAAGTTCAGCTTTCCTCCGGAATAATAAACTTTTGAAATTGGCCTCGCGCTTCCTCCCATGCCTACGAAACGGCCCACGAGTGTCCTCGTACCCGACAACCTTACCTCCAGCCACGAAGGAGCATCTTTTGAAGGTAAATGTACGGTCAGATCCCATCTTCCTTCGATGCTTACGCTATCCAAAAAAGCCGCCCTGGCATTTACACCCGCAGCCAGTAGCAGAAATAAAAATACCTTCTTCATATGTGTACATATTGAGAAGGTATGAATTTAAAGCTTTTTTCGGACTCCGGCTTACATGGCCTTTACATAGGCTATGATCTTGTCGACCTCAGCCTGCTTCAGATCAGTCACATCACCTTGCGGCAAAGTCAGGGTATACCAGACATCAGCAGTCTTTACATCCTGCTTCACATCCATACGCTTGATCTTATAGTCCTTATATTCGGCCGTCTCGCCGGTGCCGAGTTCTTTCAATGCAGAAAGTCCCTGTTGAAAATAACGCAGCTGATCCTTGTTACCAAGTTTGAGGGTCGACATATTCGTCTGTTTGGGATACTGACGATCGCGAAACAGAATAAGATATACCGTGTCTTTATCCTTTATAGTACGGCTTAACGTAAAAGGCCACTCTCCTGAACGAAGCTCCAGCAGCGTGACATTCGAAGTATTGCTCAGTTTAAATTGAGCCTTTGCGATACAAGGGATCAAAAATGCTAAGAGGATGAGTTTTTTCATTTTTTGTATTTTTCCAAGGTATTTGGAATCAATACAACGCCGGATTTCATCTTTTAGTACTACCAGGCGTCGATAGTTTTGCACATTATATCCGCTTCTGTCTGCTTGAAATTGATCAGACAAAACTGAGTACGAAGGGTATACCAGATGCCCTCAAATTTTTTATCGAACCGCTGTACGGAATAATTGCTGAACGTAGCCACCTCTCCGGTGCTGCTTCCTTTCAGCGCAACCAATGCCTGTTCAAGATATCTCAGCTGCTGCTTGTTAGGGAACGATAAGGTATCCAGTACCACGCCGTTCATCACCTGCTCATCTCTGAATGTCAGAGCATAAGTACCTGGGCCGTCAAAGTTTTTTTCCAGATTGATGGGCCATTCGCCCGCTCGGACTTCCACAATATTCCCGTTGGTCCGGGGCATACTGGCAATAAAAGGTAAGAATGCGATAGAAAGGAGTAGTCTTTTCATAACATATTGGAATGGTGCAATATAATAAGAGAAAATTAATTGTGCAATATCTATAGCAAAGCGTCTGCCAATTGCCGTTTCGACGCTTCCGCGCCAGCCATCCCTGCGCAACAGCGCCGCGGCCCCCCAGGCGCTCTACTCCACCAAAAACGGCAACTTCACACCCTGATACTTCGCCTTCTTCAACTGCGCCTTTAACCCCTTAAACGACTCATAAGGCCCCTTCGCCGCAAACATATTCACCAGCCACGCGGGTATATCTCCTCCCGGATCACAGCGAAGCGTATACTCAACCTTCATCGTATGCGCCCCCACCGGCGTAATAACCCACTTCCCATCCGCAAACGGAACCCTTACAATATCCTTCTTATCCGGCATGTACTTCGGAAAGGTCGGCCCCAGGATCGTCACCACCCTCGTATGCGTATCCTGCAACACCTTTAACTGCGCTATAAAATCGCGGTTACTCGCAGGCCAGGGCACCCGCACCTCGGAATAATAATACAACTCCGTCGGCGAAACCCGTTTCAACAACACACAGGACTTCGTCGCATAAACCCATTCCGATCCGGTATTCACATCCATCAACACCGCTACCAATTGCGGCAAAGTCGCATCCAGCTCACACTCTACTTTTATCCCCTTGAACTTGGAATCGGGGAAGGTCTTCATGTAAATCGCAATTCCATCCTTGTTGTCCTTTAATGTCCAGTCACTCTGGCCAAGGCCCCTAAAAAACAGCCCAGCCAGCAGCATGATTAAAAGTATTCTTCTATAGGTCATATGATTAAATTCTATAATTCTGTCCCCAAACTTAGTGTGTCCTGTCGCAAAAACAAAATTCCCGGCCGGTAATTCACCGGTCCGGGATTCTGCAAAAGAAAAAGCCCAATGTTATCCTGATATTATCAATCTATTTTTCTGTCTCCTCCCGTGAATTGCAACATCCAGCCGGGGTATTCGGGCGGTAATTGGCTGACTTCGTCCAGCCTCTTTAGCTCATCGGTAGAAAACTGGATGCCCACTGATTTTAAATTGTCTTCCAGCTGTTCGATCTTCGTCGCCCCGACGATCACCGAAGTAACCACCGGCTGATGCAGCAGCCAGGCCAGCGACAGCTGAGCCACCGAAGCGCCCTTCTCTTTTGCCAGTCCTTCCACCACATCCAGGATCTTAAAGCCTCTTTCTTTTTCAACAGGAGGAAAATCGAAGTTCTTGCGTCTGGCATCCTGCTCTCCCTGCCCGTCCTTTTTGTACTTCCCGCTCAAAAAACCACCCGCCAGCGGACTCCATACCAGCAGACCCAGTTGCTGATCTTTCAGCAATGGAGCGAGCTCTCTTTCCAGATCCCTCCCCGCCAGCGTGTAATAAGCCTGCAAAGAACAAAAGGATTGCACTCTCGTATAATGAGAAAAATCCAGCGCCTTCATCAGCTGCCAGGCGGCAAAATTGCTTGCGCCGATGTAGCGGACCTTCCCCTGCTTAACCAGGTCATCCAATGTCCACAGGGTCTCCTGCAACGGCGTCAGCGGATCGAAACTATGTACCTGGTATAAGTCGATGTAGTCGGTCTGAAGCCGGCGCAAACTGTCCTCCACCTGCTTCAGGATATGCTTACGGGTGAGTCCTGAGTCGTTTGGGCCCTGGCCCATCTGTCCGCGAACCTTGGTAGCGATCACCAGGTCATCCCGGTTAAGCCCCAGATTCTTTATGGATTGTCCCGTTATTTCCTCAGACCAGCCCTCGGAATAAACATTGGCCGTGTCGATAAAATTGATCCCCGCATCGATCGACCGCTTGACCATATTGTCCGCCGCCTGCTGATCGAGATTGCCGATCGACTTTGCCCATCCCTTTCCGCCAAAGGTCATCGTCCCCAAACACAACTCCGATACTTTGAGACCAGTATTTCCTAATAATTTATATTTCATAACGATCATTTTGATCGGTTGCCGCAATTATTGGTCCAGCACCGCCCGCCAAGCCCCGATCGCCCGTCGTCGCAACTCGTGTCGGGCAGCCATCACCACGTCCCACGCCGGCATCACGCCCGTTCGCCAGCCTCACTTCACTTGCGCCAGCCGGGCAAAGATCTCTTCCAGCCCCGCCTGATCCAGCAACTTCCGCGGCGGCTTCGTCCCCGCCAATCCATCCTTATCTATCTCCGTCCGCCAGATCGCATCCGCATCGGTCTTAAAGGCATTTATATAGGTAGCATCATGATCCACCGCATACAAAGCCAGATAGCCGCGCAGCAGCACCACATTAAACCAGTAATTTCCCGGAAACCTTCCATTGCGGAAGAACACCTTCAGCGAAGCCGCGGCCACCCGATGCGCTTCATCCAGGTACTTTCGCTGATGCGTGATCGTATACAATAAGACATTCGAATGCAGCATCGTCCCGGTATTATAGGTATAAAGCGCATGCGCCATCCGGTGCTCTTTCAGATTGATATTATCGGAATAAACGCCTTCCGGCGTCTGTAAGGTCTTGTTTGTCCAGTCATACAATACCAGCGCCGTATCCAGGTAATGCTTCTTATGCGTCGCCTGGTAAAGCTCCAGCGCCAGCACGATACCCGGTCCATTGCTACAGGTATTCTTCGTAGACTTATCCCCTTCCTTCCAGTACAGCCCGCCGCCTGCAACGGTATCATATCCCGTCATCATAAAGCGATAGATCTCCGACGCGAGAGACAAACTGCTTTTATCATGCTTGCGGTTATAGATATCCATACAGGCAAGCCCTATCCACTGGTTGTCGTCATAAAAACGATCCCCGCCGCCTTGTTCTACGACATAGGAATCATACCCAGGAACGCCGCCCTTAAAGGATCGGTACTGATCGATGGCCCGCATAACCGCAGGAAGGTAAGATTGCCCCGGCTTGTCTGCCTCCAGCGCATCCTCCGCCGGCAACAAAGCGCACAAAGGCCACAGATAGGAGTTGGGGCGTTCATTGGCTGTCTTACTATTGGTCTCGGTAAACAGCCCCGTCCCCTTGTCATAAAAATTGTGATAGATACTCTCGTGCAGCTCATGCGCTCTTTCAGCATAAGAAGGCAGTGTGTCGACGGACCTCGTGTCAGCGGACCTCGTGTCAGCGGCCCTCATGTTGGCAGCAGGCGTGTCAACGGCAGCCCTCGTGTCAGCAGCCCTCGTGTCAACGGACCTCGTGTCAGCGGCCCTCATGTCGGCAGCCATCGTGTCGACGGACCTCGTGTCAGCGGTCCTCATGTTGGCAGCAGGCGTGTCAACGGCGGACCTCGTGTCAACGGCAGGCTTATTGGTGGCCGCCATCTGGGCGGCCAGCCCGGGTCCGGCAGGATCAGCCGCAGGCTTCAGCGGTCCCGGACCGGCAAAAGGTGCCGTTAGCCCGGTCCACAACAGGTGGATCAACAGGAAACAGGTATTCATACCCAAATTTAGGGCTAAACATCCACTTCCCCCCTTTCCAAGCTCCTATCTTACTGCCTGGTGCAGATAGACTCAGGTGAGATCGGCGTGGCCCTCGCCGTCACTTGACAAGCCGGCTCACCACCGCGACAAGCGAATCCCCCGGGATCGCCTTGGCGATGATCTTCCTGTCCGGGTCGACCAGGAAGTTAAAAGGAATACTGTCGAACTTGTAAGCCCGAACCGTGGGGCCCTGCCACATTTTTTCATCGATCAGCTGCGGCCAGTCATAGTTCTCGTACACGACGATCTGCTTCCACCTTTCCTTTTCCGCATCGACAGCCACACTCACCATATCCAGGCGGTCGGCAGATATCGCCGCCCTCAGCTGCTTTTTCTTGTCGGAGAAAGCATGCGCTCCCGGCTCCAGCGAAGACCAGAAGTCAATAAAAGTATATCGCTTCGACGAACCCAGATCCTTCCTTGCAATACCCGAAGAATCTGGCAGGGACAAGACAGAAAGCGTATCCCCGATCTTCAGTTCTTCCTCATAGATAGCAACGTACTCCAGGGCCGCTCTTGCCACCCTTTGCACCCCCGAATCCGCAGGGAAACGACCGGAGCTTTTCATCACAAATTTCTTCAGGTCCTCGAAGCGCTCCCCAAAATCCATATGGCTGCCCGCATAAAGAAAAAGCCCCGGATTGGAGACAGTGTCTGCATAATCCGCGATAAATTTATCGACCTGCGCGCCCCGGGCATCCAGGCTATCCTGAAAACGCCGAAGCTGCTCGTTTGCCCCCGAATGCGATACCTGGTACTTGCCCGATCCATATTGACACACAACCCGCAAAAAATCCGTATCCGTTATAAAAGGGATCGTGATCCCCCTGTGAAGAAGACGAAAGAAATACAGTTGATTCCGCTGCCCGGGAAAGGTCAGCTCGATAGAATCCATACCGTTGACGATCTCCCCAGAATCCATCACCCGTTCGGAACCATCAAAGCCCGTGAGTGTAACGACCCTGTATTTTTCACCGCCCGCCGCCGGAAAAACTATACGTACAACAGTTCCCTCCGGCCGGGAACACCCAAAACCAACCATGAGCAACACAAAAACAAATATCCAATACTTCATATCCCTAAAGGTAAAAAAAAAGCCCAAAGCTATACGAGATAGCCCTGGGCGTATGAACTAAACCAAAACAAACTACTGTTTAACCATCTTCACATAGACCTGGCGGGAATACTGGCTTTCACCCGTTACGCCAGCCTGTGAAGTCGGAGCATACCCATAATGCAGATAGAAGGTCTTGGCAGCGTCATCATACGTGTTATTGTATGTTGACTGAAGCCAGGGAGAGCTTCCAGGCTTGGGGCTCTGTGTAGACATAACTCCACCGGGATCATCAGCATCCATAAAGCCAGAGTAGATGCCGGTAGGGGTTGCACCAGTCGCCGTATAGTTCGACATCGCTCCGCTGGTACCCTGTGTCGGAGGTGTAGCGGTAAAGTAGTAGTTGCTGGAACTAAGATCGCCAACCGGGAACTTACAGGTAGCACCATCGACCGTGTTGATCGGATAAGTAGCATTGATCGAACGGGAAGACGAAGCTGTTACGTGGAACAGATAACCTGTTGTCAGATAGCTGCCGCCCCAGTAGTTCGCGAGCGTGAATTCATAGATCGCATTGTTATAGTTGCTGCTGATCGTACCAAAGGACGCCGATTTGATCGTCAGACCAATGGCGAATGTTCCCGAAAAACCCAGTACGGAAGTCGCGTGGTTGATCGAAACGTGACCGTAAGCCTGGTGCTGGCCCTTAGGAATAGTGATCGTCGTTGGAAAACTATAATATGAAGGATCTACCGTCGTAAAGCTGCTGTTCGTATTCGTGTTATAGGTAGAAACCAGGTTGTCATCAGCAGCAATAGTTACCGTGATATCCCTGGGAGCAGTGTATTCAGCGCCCGCATAGTCAACGAGGATATTAAACCCCGTCGTATCGTTCAGAACATTGAGGTTATTGTTATCATACTCCGGATAGATGGACGTATACGAAGTCGGACGGATAGTATTGCCAAACTCGATAACATTGTTGGAACCGGAAGGATCCAGGTTGGGCGCGTTCGACTTTAAACATGCGGTCATGCCGAGAGAGAGCGCCGCGACAGGCATGATTCGAAAAAACCCTTGTTTTATGATTGAATATTGCATGATATTTTTTTAATCAATGAATGAATGACTACTGTGCCCAGAAGATCAGCGATGTATAGGGGCTGATATCCTGCGGAACGTTTGCCGCGTTTAACTGATACTCGGAGTTGGGATACAACAGACGAGTTGGCAGTTTATCCGGACGCGTAGCCGTAGACTGAATAGAAGCAAAAGAGTTAACTGCATTGTTCTGAGCGATATCGGCGCTCTTGGGATAACCCGTTCTGCGGTATTCGTTCCATGCTTCGTCGCCAGTGATCATGTTCATCGCGATATATTTCTGCGTAATGATCGCTTCGATCTGCTGAGGCAGGGTAGTCGCCAGGTCATAATTAACCAGGTAGCTGGTGCTGTTGTCACTCATATAAGAAGACACATCTCCCGAAACGTCATAGCCGGAAGCGACAGAGAGGGAAGGATCTTCATACAGATAGGTAAAAGAAGCAGTGATACCGTCGTTGAAAGCAGTCTTTGCATCAAGACCAGAAGTATAAAGACCTCTTGCAGCAGCCTCAGCCTGGAGGAAATAGCTTTCAGCAGCCAGCATCAGCGGCTCTCCCATATCGGGGCCCTTGAAGATACCCACAGCGTTGCCAAGCTGTACGCCTGTCGTTCCACCGCCGGAATACCATGCACCGCCTAATGCGGGAGCATTCGGCGTTCCTGAAGTAGCGCCAAGCTGTCCGCTTGGAGTAGTCGGGAAATCAAAATAGATAGCGCCGCCTCTGTAAGGATCATTAAGCTTCGCGCCATTATAAAAACCAAGTACATAAGTCGAAGGAACCCACGCACGGTTAGCAGCAGAACCGGTATAGCTTACGACCCAGTCACTCCAGGAAGGGCTCGTATGTCCACTGGCCAAAGCAAAACCGGGATTCACAACCGCGTCATCTGTCAGGAAGCCGTCGCTGGAAAAAGTCGTGTTCGTAAAGGTCATCTTAGCCGAAGCATGAACGATCAGCTTCAACTTGATCGTATTAGCAAACTTCTTCCACTGATCCATATCGCCGCCAAAAAGAGGATCGGCGCCAGAACCCAGCGTAGCATTACCCGGTGCATTATCGATCAGCGTAATAGCCGAATCGCAAAGATCCGCCAGCGATTGATAAATAGCACTAGCTTTATCGTAAGCCGGAGTGATGTCATTCGCCCCCTTCCAGGCCTGGCTGTATGGAGCGTCATTGTACTGATCAACGATCTTCTCCATCATATACGCCTTGATCACCTTTGCTGCAGCATTATAGTAAGTGTAGTTGCCCTGCCCCTGCGTGTTATCGATAACATATTGGGCATCTTCGATCATGTCATAACCGCTGGACCAAAGATTGGTATGGCTATTGGTGGCATAATCATAAGTCCATTCTACGCCAAACCCACCGTATCCGCCGGCATTAGCAGCATAACCGCCGACTTCAGCGCCGTAATCATTATAAGCAGAAGCGTTGTTCGCAGCATATACGATCGCTTCAGGAAGTACCAGGTCAGGAGTCGTAGAGGTCGCAGAGTTCGGATTCTTGTTGACGTCGAGATATTTTTTACAGGAGCTGGCCGACAGAAGAACGGCGCCGCCCAGAAGTAATATTGGTAATTTTTTCATTCTTGTTGATTAAAAAGTGACAGAAATGGTGCCTCCGAAATAACGGGAAGGAGGTGTTTGATAACCCGTCAGACCAATACCGTTGCCTGTTCCGTTGTAGGTGTAGTCAGGATCCGTGTAATAGTTATCCTTGGGCAGCCACAGGAAAAGGTTACGACCTTCTGCGCCAATCGTAAGATTCTTGATAACACCACCCATGTGCTTCAGCACATTCGGAGACAAAGAATAACTAATGTCGATCTGACGCAGCTTCCAGTAAGAACCGCTGGTTACATAGTTGCTGCCAACATTCATGTTCTGACTGTTTGTCCAGAAACCGTCGTTACCATTACCCTGGTTAACTTCTACACTCGTGTTCTTAACATATCCACCCTGACCATCGCTGATGACGGAGTTGGGGAATACGAAACGCTGACGATGATACTTAACAGTGCGGATACCCATGCCAGACCAATCAAGGTCAGTACCCATCTGGTTGTAACGCTTGAAACCGCCGCGGTATTCCAGTACTGCACTGAAAGTGATCTGCTTCCAGCGAACTGTTGGCGTCAGACCAAGCATGTCTTTGGTAGCGGCGCTGCCGAGATAAACCATGTTGCTGTTTACAGTAGGCAAACCAGTTGAACCATCGACAATTACATGCCCCTTGCCATCACGCACATAGTCCGTTCCGAAGATCGAAGGGAATACATAACCGGGAACAGCATTGGACTGGGCATTGCCATAAGAGCTTCCTAGCGTCAGGCTGGAAAGCGTAGAAGGCAGGCTGATTACCCTGTTGTTATTGTAAGTATAGTTGCCAGTGATACTTACAGTCCAGTCCTTAGACTTGATTGGAATAACATTCAAACGCAATTCAAGACCCTTATTGGATGTCTCGCCGGCGTTGGTCGTCAAGCTGGAATAACCACTCGTTTGGCTGATAGAAGTCGTAATGGTCTGGCGGGTTGTGTGAGAATTAAAATAAGTAGCAGAACCATCGATCCGACCCTGGAACAAGGTAAAGTCCAGACCAGCCTCATAGCTCTTGGTAAACTCAGGAGTCAGCTGGGGATTAGCAATGTTACCGTTAACGGTGAAACCTGCTACGCCATTGAAGGGATAACCTTCAGACTGAGAGTAAGTATTGCTGAGCGCATACGCATTGTAAGTATTACCCAGGTTCACTTCACCCACCTTTGACCAGGCTACACGGGCTTTCAACACATCGAGCCAGGTAATAGCCTTGAGGGCAGTGATAGCGTCTGTTGCAACAAATGACAGATCCACGGATGGATAGAAGAAAGAACGGTTGTCCGGAGCAAGAACCGAAACCCAGTCGTTTCTACCCGTCGTATTCAAATAGATCCAGCCTTTGTAACCCAGCTTAACCTGGTACATCGCCGCAACGGTACGATCCTGGATCAGGCTGTTGGAAGCAGAAGGATAGTTCAGCGTATTGCCCAGATTGTATAAACCAGAATCTACCAGACCGCTGATCCCGCCATACGTAGAGGTATAGTTATCCTGCTGCATCTGGGCGCCGCCCATTACATACAGGCTGAAATCATTGAAGTTCTTTTTACCTTCAGCCAGGAAGGTAGACTGCAGCGTATTGGTATACGTGTTCTGGCTGCTGTAAGAACCGGCGATATCGGTCTTGGAACCACCACTGGATGTCTTGGCGAAATCGGTATACGTGAAAGAACCCGTCCAGGCATTCGTAGAAGCGGTGACATAAGTCATCCCCGTTCTGCTGGTCAGTGTTAACCAATCTGTCGGAGCCCATTTCAAACCAATATTACCAACGAGGTAGTCGTTGTGCACCTTTTCACGATTGTTGTCGATCGTAAAATAGGGGTTGCCATACCAGGGGTTATAATAACCATTGGGGTTGGCAAACTTATTCGTCTTCCAATCTTTAAAATGAGTGATCGGAATGTTTGCAGGCATGTTCAGGAACTGATCATACAACGCATCGTCGGAAGTCGTGATGTTATAACGGTTCTGCGTATAATCAATGCTATAATCGGCATCGATCGTAGCGCTGACCTTACGGGTTCCGTTGATGCGGACATTAGCGCGTTGATACTGATCCTGGTAAGTCGTTCCGGTTGTTTTCAGGAACTGACCAGACAGGAACATCGTAGACTTTTCATCACCAGAAGAGATAGAGAAATCGGTCTGGTTGGTCAAACCTGTCTGCCAGAACTTGTTACGATCCTTAAAATAAGCATAAGGCGCATAAAGCTGAGAACCATCTTCGAGCGCAAGACCCAAGGGCTTCATAGAGCCGTCGAAATGCGGACCGTAAGATTCGTTTTCAACAGCGGAATATACTGGCTGACCGTCGGCAGTGATACCATAACCATCACCACCACCGCCATACTCATGCTGTAATTTGGGGTTGAACGCTACCTTCTCGGCGGTAGTCGTCTGGGAAATATGGATCTGCGGAGCGCCGGATTTGCCTCGCTTGGTCGTGATCACCAAGGCGCCGTTAGCACCCTGAGAACCATAAAGCGCAGTTGCCGTAGGACCAGTCAGCGTCGTTACGTCAGCTACGTCATCAGGATTGATATTGGTAAATACAGCCATCGGAACAACGATGTTGTCCAGGATGATCAACGCATTGTTGTTACCCGTCAGTGAACGCTGACCACGCAGGGAGATCTTATAGGAAGGGTTTACGCCGCCGCCTACACCAGTGATTTCAAGGCCAGGAGCCTTACCAGCCAGCGCCGAACCCAGTGTAGTGGGCGAAGAAGCGACCAGTTCGTCAGCCTTGATCGTGGTAGTAGTATAACCTTGTTCACGCTTCTTCGTCTTCGTACCGATAGCCGTTACGACTACCTGGTCGATCGTCGAAGCCTCGTCCTCCAACGTAAAATTATAAACAGATGTCGCACCGGTCACCTTAAATTTCTGCACCTTGAAACCAACGTGCGAAATTAGGATCTGACTTCCGGTAGCAGCATTGATAGAGTAAGAACCGTCGGCTTTGGTCATCGTAGAAGCTGGCTTACCTTCCACTTTAACCGTCGCGCCTTCCAGTCCTTGTCCATCCTTTCCTACGACTCTACCCGTAATAAGGTGGGTTTGTGAGTAACTCAAGTGAGCGAGCAGAACGCCTATCAGCAGTAATAGGCTCCCAAGTTTGGGTCTTTTTCTCATGTGCATATTTGTTTTGTTGTTCGAAAAAAAAGGCAAAAAAATTTCCCCGGCGTTTTTTCAGTAGCTGAAATAACGCCGCTTCTGCTTCCCTCTCAAAGAGAAAAGCAGACAGTCGCTTAGCTAATTGTTTAAAGCTTTAGGAAAACCAGAGAATTGGGTGGGTAAAGCAGTTGCTGAAGAGGGATCCCTTTTATCAATAAAAGGGAAATCCCGTTAAAAATAAGTTTCCTCATGTGTAGTTTGTATTGAATAGTTCAAAAAAAATAACCTTCCCTGCTGAAAGTTTCTTATTCAGAGACTTTCATTTTATTTCCCCAGGGATGGAGGAAATATTATAAAAAACAAAATCTTAATTATTAGAGCAGAAAATTCAAGGATAGGGCTTGCATATGGCGCAAGCAGCGACTTTCTTTACAGCAGTGCTCTTTTAGAGCCAGTTAGTCAGGTATTTCAGTATATATGGATTTATGCTTGAATGCGGATTAAAGATATGTTAATTGATTATCAAAAGTTGTTAATGAAATTTAAACTGAAATTTATTACCAAATATAAGAAAAAACATTTAGGCATTAAATAAGTGTTATTAAATCTTAAAAAGCGTAATCCTTTATTTTTTAACCACTTAGGATTTTTAATTTATTATCTACTCATACCCCAGATTCTGTGTATATAATCCTGGCTTCGTTTGCATTTCGGTAGCCGGAACGGGATATATTATATAATCAGGCACAACAACGTCAATATTGGTCAGCCCATCACTGGTAATCCAGGCATTCATGGTCGTCACCGCCAGCCCCTCCCGCACCAGATCATTCCAACGCAGCCCCTCCCCTACAAACTCCCGCCGCCTTTCCTCCATCAAGGCCGGCAGATCCACATTCGTCAAAGGCCCCAGCCCAGCCCTGGCTCTCACCTGGTTGACGATCGCATCCACATCGGCCTGCGTACCGGAACCCGCGCCATTTAAAATACACTCCGCCTTCATCATCAGAATATCGGTATACCGCTGAACGATAAAATTGATCGGCCAGTCCGTACCGCTCGTTCCCTTATGACTATAATCAATATACTTCTTTATAAAAGGCCCCACCGTATAAGCCGTCGCTATATTAAAGGCATAACGACTGTCCGTCCCGCCAGCCGTATAGGAATTTACCAGGTTGTTACTGACCGTAAACGTACTCGTTCCAAGCCCATTCCCATACGTATTGGAGATTCCCAGACTCGTCCAGTAAGTTACCGGGACCAGGTCGCTCGGAAAACTCGCGCCATCGATACTGCTGGCATACTCCACATCAAAGATCACCTCTGAATTGTGCTCATTCGTATAAGAAAAAATCGATGTATAATCGGACGCAAAACTAAAAGCGCCGCTGTTTATTATATTATTGAATAAAGCCAGCGCCTTGCCCCACTCCCCGGAATTCAATCCCGGACCATTTACGCCATAGGTCGGCCCGCTCCTTGTCAGATAGACCAGCCCCAACAACCCCTCAGCAGCATAAGACGTCGCCCGCCCCAGATTCGCCCCGGTATAACTGGCAGGCAAATTAGCGGCAGCAAAATTCAGATCGTCGATGATCAATGAATCCACCGAAGCGACAGAACTCCTCCCGATCGTGCTCACCTCGGCAGCCGTCAACGGTTTCGTGATCAACGGCACACCCCCAAAGAGCCTGGTCAGTTGGAAATAATAGAAGGCCCGAAGAAATTTACACTCCGCCGTATACCGGGTCTCCAGCGACGTATCGCCGATATTGGAGCCCTTGGTTCCCAAAGCATCCAGAACGGCATTAGCATTATAAACGCCATTGAAATTATTCGTCCAGGCTGTCTCCAGGTACCCCACAGCAGTAATATTGGGATAAAAATCATTGATGCCATCCCAGTCACGAGTCCCATCGGAGATCGCATCGATATTATCGCTACGCATCTCCTCCAGGAACATCAGCTGATCTGGATACGCCTCCAGCTTTGTGTAAACGCCATTCAGACCCTGCAGAAAATCATTGTTGTTGGTAAAAAAGTTGGTGGTCGACAGACTGCTCACGGGCTGCTGATCCAACTGCTTCTTACAGCCGCCAGCCACAACCGCCAGCAGCATTAACAGATATATACTCTTTTTCATTGCTTGGAATAGTTTGATTTAAAAACCTACATTCAGACCGATAGACGCCGTCTTGCTCAAAGGCATCGCGCCATAATCGCCCGGCACGCCATAGCTGCCATTGCCGCTGTTATTGGTATTCTGCGCTTCGGGATTCGCCCCGCCTTTATACTTGTCATGACTGAAATAGTTTTCCAGCGACACATAAAGCCGGGCCGTATTGAAGGCTTTCGAAGAACCAAAAAGGCGTTTCAGATTGTATCCCAGGGTAATATTCTGCACCCTCAGAAAATCTGACGAATACATCCAGTCCGAAGTGACATAGGGAACGGTGTAATCGGCAAACAACTTTCCACGGGGCGCATGCCAGTTCGGGTTCTGAGGCGTCCACCTGCCCCGCCATACACCCAGTATATTAGCGGTAGTGCTTCCCGGAAGATCGATCGCCCGCCCCAGGTAAGACAGGATGGTCCCGCCATGCTGCCCATACACGGTAACCCCCAGATCGAAATCTTTATACTTAAAGGTATTGGTCCAACCAAACGTGTAGTTGGGGTTCGGATGCCCATCCACAACCCGGTCATCCGCCGTGATCTTTCCATCATGATTGGCATCCAGGTATTTTTCGTCCCCCACGGTCTCCCCCGAAACTTTTGCCACCTTGGGATCGGCAATATCCGCCGGGGTCAGGATACCTACCGACTTCGTTATATAATAACTAAAGGCCGGCAAGCCCTTCTTTAGCAGATACGGCGCATTGCTGCCGCTATAGTTCGACGCGATCTGGATCGCCGCCCCATCAGGACCCAGAGCCGTAACGGCATTCTTGTTAAACGCTATATTGGCCGTCATCGTCCAGGTAAAATTGCTCGTCCGGATATTGGTCGTACCCAGATTGACTTCCAAACCTTTATTTACCACCGCACCGATGTTCTGCAGCTGCGATGTAAAACCACTGGCCGACAAAACCGGCAGATTCAACAACAGATCGGTATTCTTCTTATAATAAGCATCGATCGTAACATTGATCCTGTTCTTCAAAAAACTGACATCGGCGCCCGCATCATAGGTATCCGAAGTCTCCCATTTCAGCCTGGGATTCGCCAGCCCGGAAACGACCTGGGCCGTCGCCGAAGTACCCCCAAAACTATACGTGGTATTGGTCAGGGTTTGAATGGAATTGTAGTCGCCTATATTGTTGTTCCCCGACTTCCCCCAGCTAAACCGAAGCTTCAGGTCGTTGATCGCCCGGACGTCGTCAAAGAACGCTTCCTTGGATACCCTCCAGCCCACAGACGCGGAAGGAAAGGTCCCCCAGCGATTATCAAGCCCAAACCGGCTCGACGCATCCCTGCGAAGCGTCCCCGACACCAGGTACTTGTCCTGATACGCATACTGGACCCGGCCATAATAAGAGACCAGTGAACTGTTGGTTTCGGTATTTGTCCCGGTAAAGGTCACACCCGCCGAATTGGCGATCGCATTGCTCAGCGTCGTGATATTGTCGTTGGCAAAGCCCCCGGCCGTTGCCAGACTCTCCGTCTCATAATGCACATGATTGTAAGAAAACCCAGCTACCGCAGCAACGCTGTGATCACCAAAGACCTTATTATAACTGATCGTATTCTCATTTAAAAAGTTCTGCTTCTTCGCCTCTGCATACGAACCCGTCGAATACAAACCGGGATTCGTCGTCAGCGCACTTGCCGCCCCTACCGCCACCTTGTCGGAAACGTAGTTCTTTGTACTCCTGTCCAACCCATCGTAATTGATCGTCGACCGTAATACCAGCCCCGGCAGGATCTGGTACTCGGCATAGATATCTCCCAGCAGCCGCGTCGTGGCGATCCGGTTCTGGGAGTTTTTCAGATAAGCATAAGGGCTGATCAGCTTGGCGCTGCCCCAGGTATAGGTCGGCAAACCGTAAGCCCCGGTATTCAATCCCACGGAATCTTCCACCACCGGCGTCATCTGCGCCGCATGCATCAGCTGGTTGTCCTTTCCTTCCGCAGCCGGCAGGTTGTTGATGGAATAACTCGGCGCCAGATTCAACCCTACCTTGAACTTCTTGCTGGCATTGGCTTCGACATTCGCCCTCACCCCATAATTAATATAATTGGACCCGATAACCGTTCCATCCTGATCCAGGTAATTACCGGAAATAAAATACCGGACATTCTCACTCCCTCCGCTGGCCGACAACTCATAATTCTGATATGCTGCCCTGCGATAGACGGCGTCCTGCCAGTCCACGTATTGTAAACCGGGATGACCCGCCTCCGCCCAACGGGGATCGGTCATATAGGAAGGATTCACCGTGCCGCCCGTTAAATTCAGGATAGCGGCCCGCTGCGCATTGGTCTGATCCGCCGTTCGACCAGCCTTCGAATGTACCCATGCGGAATCGGCCTCCTCCGCCGCCATCACGGTCCACTCCTGCGCGCTCAACAGATCCAGCTTCCTGGAAACGGAAGCAACCCCCGTCTTCACATTGGCAGAGATCTTTGCGTTCCCCACCTGCCCACGCTTCGTAGTAATGATAACAACGCCATTGGCCGCGCGAGAGCCATAAATAGCGCCCGCCGAAGCATCCTTCAATACCTGTATACTCTCGATATCATTGGGATTCAGATTGTCCAGCGGATTCGCGGTAAAGCCCCCATTTGAATTCTGACCCGATACATCAAGCGGAAACCCATCCAATACATACAGCGGCTCATTGCCCGCCGTGATAGAACCGGTCCCCCGCACAAGAATGCTAAGCCCGCTGCCAGCCATGCCCGACTGCTGACGAACCTGTACCCCAGGCATCTGCCCGATCAACGCCTGTTCGATCCGCCCAATAGGCTTCTCCTCCACACTCCTGGCGTTAAACGTCGCTACAGCACCCGTCACATCACTCCGCCGCTGAGTTCCATACCCCACCACAACCACCTCGTTCAGGTCGCTCTGCTGCTGACCTAAAACTACATCCACCTGCGCACGCCCGCCTAAAGGAACCTCCTGGGATTTATAACCGACAGAAGTAAAGACCAACACGGATCTTCTATCAGGTACAGATAACTGATAACTACCATCAGCTCCGGTTGTCGCACTGCCCCTGCCGCCTTTTACCTGTACGGTAACAGCCGCCAAAGGCTCTCCTTTCTCGTTGCTGACCTTCCCCTTCACCGGAAAGTCCTGCGCAGCAGCGTAAGATCCGCTCAAAACGATAAGACTAAAAAATAATACATGCCGGACGGACACGACAGCCCCGTTCCGCCTCAACCATCGGAATAACTGCATAGTTCTGGAATGTTGGTCTAATATTTAAATGCTAAATCAGGAATAGATATGATCTTTAAAGCTGACTCGCAACCGCTGGAGCGCAATGGTCAATTGATTGACAACCGTTTTGGGCGCTATAGAAAGTCGTATGGCAATATCTGAATTTGATAATTGTTCTACCCTGCTCAGGTGAAAAACGCTGCGGCAGCGCTCGGGTAGACGGGAGACGCCTTCATAAAACACATTCAACATGTCCTTGCCTGTTAGCCTGCTTTCAACAGAATAATCCGCCGCCAAATGATCCAACACCATCACGATATCCTCATGAATTCTCTGACTGCGAATCGCTTTATACGCCTGAAACCTGACCACAGCATGCAGGTACAGCCCCAGCGACCGGATCTGCTGCTCACGCCGCCTGTGCCAGATCTGGACAAATGTCTCCTGCACGATGTCCTTACACAGTTCTGGCTCCTTCAGCATCCTGTATGTATAATTATACAAGCGTTGAAAATATCGGTTATAGATCACTGCAAAAGCCGTCTCGTCGCCCGCCTTCAGCAGTCGCAACAGCTCTTCATCAGCAGTGTCGGGATGGTCCGTTGCTGGCATGAAGATGAATTCTTTCGACAAATATAATAAAGTCTACTAAAACAGTAGACTTTCAAGAAAAAAAATGTCACCTCGACCATTATTCTGCTTGGGACAATGCAAAAGGCCCGCATGCAGCAGGCCTTCCAAAAAATATAGTGAAAAGATTTAATCGGCTTTCCCGACAGCCTTGTTCAACTCGATGATCGCTGTCTTGAAATGTTCTCTCGCGATCAGGAACTGGATATTCACCTTCCGCATCGCAAAACCCGCGCTCACGATATTGATGTTGCTGTTTGCCAACGCAGCAGCAGCCTTCGCCAATAACCCCGGCTGATCCATATTCGTTCCCAATAGACAAACCATCGCCACCGGTTCCACCGTCACCTTTTCATAACTCTTCTGCAGATCATCTATCAGTTCCTGCTTGAAATCGGCTTCCCAGATCGCGATCGAAATACTGTTAGCGCTGGTCGTCTTAAAGGTATAGCTGATCCCATGGTTAAAGAAGAGCTGCATGATCTGGAAGTCAGTCCCAACATTGCCCACCATCAGCGGATCGTATACGTCGATCAAAACCAGCTTGTCGATACCGGTGATCACCTCCACCCGCTTCGAAGAAGAGATATACTCCCGCGTGATCAAGGTACCCGGATGCGCCGGCTCAAAGGTATTCTTGATCCTCAGATTGATGCCATTGATCTCCAGCGGCTTTGACGCCTTTGGATGGATAGCCTCCATCCCCACGTCCGCCAATTGATCCGCAATATCATAATTGGTGTAACCTACGGGCTGTACATTCTCTACTCCAACCAGACCGGGATCGGCCGTAGAAAGGTGATACTCTTTATGGATTATAGCCTCCGCAGGCTTTAAGATCTCGGCAATCTTGCTAAACGTGACCTCGGAATAGCCGCGGTCAAATTCACGCATGATCCCTTCCGTCCCCTTTGCATAGCCAGTAGCGATACAAAGACAGGTCTTCAGATCGATCTGGGAAAAAGCGTCCTTGATACGCTGATCGATCGTAAAGGGACGGGTATCGTCAAACCCGCTAAGATCGACGAGACGGGCATTGAGCCCCTTATTCTTTAATATATTGGTCAGATTGAACGCGGAATGGGTCTCCCCGATACTGGCCAGGATCTCCCGGGCCGCCTGCAGAATACCTTCCCGGCTCACATAACCTGAAGCCAGAATGCCAGCCAGGTTCTCGAGATACCGCTGCGCAGACGCAACATGCTGCTCGATAAAGCTGTCGGCAACCGCCAGATCGAGACCCAGATCGACATACTGCTGGTTCAGGCTCTTCAACTTAGCCACCAGCTCCTGCAAAGGCCGATGAAAATCTTCCTGCTTCACGATCCGGTGGTATACACCGGGCTTACCCGTCTTCTTATCTTCTAACAATAAATTCGTTACACCGGAAAAAGCGGACACCACCATCACCCTGTTATACAAACTGTCCCCCGACCGCCCGAAATAAATGATATTATCGATAACATTCTTCAGCGCACTCATCGACGTGCCGCCGATCTTTTCTACAGTTAACATCAAAATTTTTGCTTTAAGAGGGCCAAAGCTATTGAATTTTAGTCACTATCTTTGAATCCTACGCTAAAATTCCCACTATCCCTCCCTTAAAATATTAATTGATTTCAATGCTTAATACCCGGCAATCCAACTTGTCATTCCGGTACGACATCAACGCCCTGCGCGCTATCGCCGTACTCGAAGTCCTCTTCTTTCACCTCCGGTTCGCCCACTTTCCGGGCGGCTTTGCCGGCGTAGATATCTTCTTTGTGATCTCGGGTTACCTGATGACAAAGATCATCGTCGGCGGCATCCGCAAAGGCAATTTTTCTATCCTTGATTTCTATACGCGAAGAGTCAGGCGCATCATCCCCGCCCTTCTCGTCGCCGTCGGCATCGTCACGCTCGCAGCCTTTATCTTTTACCTGCCCGCAGACTTCAAGAACACGGAAGGCAACGCCGCATCCAGCGTTACGTTTCTCTCGAATTTCTACTACTGGCAGCACTCGGGTTACTTCGACACGGCTTCGGAAAGCAATATCTTCCTCCACACCTGGACGCTCTCTGTCGAATGGCAGTTCTATATGATCTACCCGCTGTTGCTGCTGGCGCTGGCCCGCCTCATCAAACACCCCGGAACCTTCCGGCTCCTCTTCACGCTGCTGACACTCCTCTGCTGTGGTCTTAGCATCCTGCTCCCGCGCCACGATGCCGCAGCCGCCTTCTATCTGCTTCCTTCAAGATCCTGGGAATTGATGATGGGCGGAGTTGCCTTTTTGTATGAAGACCGGCTGCAACGACTGCCGGCAAAAAAGCTCCTGGTCCTGCCCGCCTATGCGATCGCGCTCATCGGAAGCTATGTCTTAAAAGAAACGATGCGCTGGCCCGGCGTCTACACCCTGCTACCCATCCTGTCCACCTTCTTTATTATCGGCATCCGCGCAGACGGCCTTCCGGGACTTCACTGGAAGCCGGTCCAATATCTCGGCAAGATCTCCTATTCGTTATACTTATGGCACTGGCCGGTGATCGTCTTTGCCCGCTACATGGGCCTGCCAAAGACCATGCCCTATCTGGCGCTTCTGATCCTGGTCTCCTTCCTGCTGGCCGCACTCTCCTATCACTTTGTGGAATCCATCGACTTCCGCCCGCGTAAACTCCTCTGGACAGCCGGCGCACTATTCGCGTTTACCGTCGGACTTTCCTTTATCGGCAACGCCTATATTTTCAAGCCAAAAGCCGTCCAACTCTCGCGTTTCTCTGAAATTTACTCTGGTCCGCCTTCCTATCAGCAATTCTCCACCGGATGCTGCTTCCTCGTCAGTAACAAAGAAGGGCTCGATTCCTTTAACAAACCGAAATGCCTCACGCTCCGCCAGGATGAGCCCAATATCCTGCTCATCGGCGACAGCCACGGCGCACATATCTCTCAATCGCTGCGCGAATCCCTCGCCGCCAACCACATAAATCTCTGCCAGGCCACAGGCAGCGGCTGCATTCCACTGACAAGACCGCTGACCAGCCGGGCCGGCTTTCCGGAAGCGACAGACCTTTTCAGATATATCTACCAGGATTTCATCCCCGCCAACCATCAACATATCGACGGGATCATCCTCAGCGCCAACTGGATCGACCTGATACAGGACAACCCCGCAGGGCTGCTGAAACATATCCAGAGCACGCTGGGATGGTTCGACAGCCTGCATATAAAAGCTGTCGTCATTGGCCAGAACGAGGCCTACACGCAACCTTATGCGACGATCCTGGCCAAAGAAACGCAATATGGAAGCCATATCCGCCGGTCCTTTATCGACGACCGCAGCACCGCCATCAACGCTTATCTGAAAGGGCATCTCGGTGACCGCTATATCGATATTCTAAACGACACCACCATCCCCGGCCTGTCCCCGCAAGGCGATCCCTATATGTTCGACCGGAATCACTACACGAAATACGGAGCAGACCTGGCAGTCAGGAAAATTGTAGAGAGTCCGCTTTTTCCGTTCGTAGCCGGAAGGCCAGCAACAACACAGTTATCGATGCGAGAGTAAAGATCAGATAACAACTTCCCAGGTTTTGCTCGTCCTTCGCAGGCAGCACATTGACGATACCATAGGTAAAAGCCGACACCAGCACAAAAGGCAGTCCGCCGGCAAGACCACTGGCAATCCCTGCATTGCCAGGAAAACGCGTCAGACAAAAAGTGATATAGTTGTTATAGGTAAAACCGGCACAGGTATGGATCAGAAAAGCAAAAAGCACCATGCAATAAAGGTTCTCCAGCCAGGTAAGCGTCGACAACAGCACCACCGCAAATAAAAGCTGAAAACCCACATTCAGCCATTGCCTTTTAAAGAAGGGCTGGTTGACCATCGCCTTGCTGATAAAACCACCCACCATCCACGCAAAACCGAGGATCAGCGAACAATACCCAGTCTCCACAGCGCCATACTGCCAGTGATGTTCAATGATAAAAGGCCCCGTCATATTGTAGACCATGACCATGGAATAAGCCAGCCCAAGCATCGCAATACCCAGTATAAACGGCAGATAGGTCAGCATCTTTCCATACACCCCGATGACCCGGCGCAACTGGAAGGCTGCCGGATTTGGCAGGGTCTCGCCGCTGAAAAAGTATTCCAATACGGCAAATACAAGCCCTACAATGACCAGCAGATAAAAGTTGGCCTCCCAGCCAAACGCCTTTTGAAGCCATCCCCCGAGGAAAGGCGCGACTATCGGACCAGTCGACCAAATGATCGAGAACAGGCTAAGAAAATGCTTCAGTCTATCCCCTGAAAAGCAATCCACGAAAAAGGCCCGCTTCCCCGCAATCACCGTCCCGATCGTTATCCCCTGCACAATGCGCATCGCATAGATGACCGGCAGCGTATGGATCATCGCAATAGCCAGGCTGGCCGCCGAAAACAGCAACAGACAGATCTGCGCGATCCGATAGCGGCCAAAGCTGTCCAGCACGCTGCCGACAAACAGCTGGCTGAGCCCATAACTGATCAGAAAAAGAGTAATGGAAAATTGAACCTCCAGACTACCCACATGAAGATCCGACGCCATAGACGGCAGCGAAGGCACATAGATATCGGTAGCAAACCCCGATAATGGCAAAAGCGCCAGCGAAAGTATATTGGCAATGGATTGGTGGTGTTCTTTTATCCTCTTGCCCGAGGTTAGAAGTGCAGCCATAGTCGAAAAATTTATAGCCGCAAAACTACATCCCTCACCCGCCCCGGGCATTATACGATCCAAACGGATCATTATAAAATTCAAACAATAGCTCAATCCACCGCATTCCGCACCTGCAGCGGCGTGAACCCGGTGTGTTTCTTAAAGAAGATATTAAAATACGCAGGATACTCAAATCCAAGCCCATAACCGATCTGCGCTATATTCCAATCGGAATGCCGCAACAGCGCATAGGCCTCTTTGATGACCCGGGCCGAGATCAACTCGGTCGTCGTCCTGCCCGTCGTCTCCTTTAAAGCCCGGTTGAGATGATTCACATGCAGCGCCATCTGTTGCGCAAAATTATTGGCCGTCTTCAACTGAAGCTCTGTTTCCGTCGTATCGATAGGAAACTGCCTTTCCAACAGCTCCATAAACTGCCTCGTGATCCGAAGCGAAGCTCCAACCGGCTTTTCTTCCTCCGGCGTCGGATTCATCCGCATCGCTTTGTGAATCAGCAAATGCAGATAGTTCCGCAATACGTCGAACTTATGGGTATAGTCCGAAGACATCTCCTCGATCATCCGCATAAAAAGATAGCCCAATTCTACCTGCTGCTGCTCGCTAACATAAAACGCCGGTACTCCGCCTTTTCTGAACAAGGGTAAATCGAGCAGCGTCTCCATCTTTTCGGCGGGATGCAAAAAAGCCTCCGTAAAAAGACAGTACCAGCCCTGCTGCTGCTCGGAATCGGCCTCCCAGGAATAGGGACTCATCGGGTTCGAGAACATCAGACTCGGCTGATCCAGCTTAAACAGCTTGTCATCGTAATGAAGCTTCCCCGTCCCCAGGACCAGCGATACTTTATAAAAGTCGCGGCGGGCATAGGGCGTCTGGCGGGAACAGGACTCCCGGCTGAATACATTGAAGTGCCCTACCCCCGCATTGTTCACCGGAACGGCCCCAAATCGCTTAACCCGCGCATAGAATTGCTCTATGCTCTCTGTTGAGTGCGTCGTTTGCATACAGCAAAGTTATAAAATTCAAGCAAACCAACCGCCGCCCCTTCGCCACGCTCTACGCCTCGGCCAGCCCACCGTCAGCCCATTCGCCACGCCTCGGTCGGCCGCCTCGGCCAGCCCACCATCAGCCCGTTCGCCACGCCTCGGCCGGCCGCTTCGGCCAGCCCCCCTCAGCCCGGACGTCAAGCCTTGCCCCACCTGCCCGCCGTTTCGTGTTGGCGTACCGCTTCCTCACTTCAGCACCGGGAAAGGCGGCCGCACCGGGGTCTCCACAGGATGCTCCGCCAGCTGCTCCATGACCACCTTGATGGCCCTCTCCAACTGCGGATCGCGCCCCGCAATCACATCCGCCGGCGTCTGCTCCACCTCGATATCCGGCGCTACCCCGACATTCTCCACCACAAACCCATCCTTGGTCCAGATACCGACATTCGGCGCCGTCACGCTCCCGCCATCCAAAAAGTCCGGAAACCCGAGTATCCCAACCAGACCGCCCCAGGTCCGCTTTCCAACGATCGTCCCAACTTTAAACTTATGGAACATCCAGGGCAGCATGTCTCCGCCGGACCCAGCCGTCTCATCGGTAAGCATCACCTTCGGTCCCTGTATCGACGCC
>JAATGQ010000016.1 GCA_015654595.1 Chitinophagales bacterium
AAAAAGCGATTTGCCCGATCGAAGTTGCTCAAGGGTCTTTTTCTTGAGCTCGTTGTAGTCGAATTTTTCGTTCTTTTCCATATAAACTGTATTAAAGGTCTTACTTTTTAACCTTTGACACAGTTTAATTTACAGTCTCGATTGGTTTGCTGAAAAGTGTTATTATCTGCAACTTTCGACAACTTTAGGCTCTCCATTCCCGGCCTTGAGTTCGCCATTTGTCCAACTTCCCCGACCAACAAGAAGCCTGCAGCGAAAGCTGCGGGCTTTGTTTTGCCGTAGCGTGGAAAGCTTGCTTTCCCAAGCGAACACGGAAACAAACGGTTCCGACGAAGTCGGGATGGGGCTTCTTGTGTAACGCTGAGCATTAAAGGATCAGCGTAGCTAATCCTGCCTCCCGACAATAATTCAAAACCCACTCCTAAAGCGGGCTTCATTTTTGCCCATATCGCTCATAAAACAAAGCAAATTCCATCCCAATGGGTTAAGGATTCGAATACAATCAGGATCTTGGCTTCCAGGTCTTGAGTTTTGTATGTTTACTGATAAGGTCAAATTCACTATCCAAATGCACAAGGGGTGTAGAAAACTCAATCGCATAAAAGGCAATCAGACAGTGATTGCTTTTCCGGAAAGTCAAACCTTTTTTACGAAGTGAGCGATATATCAGCTGATCCCACGGCGGCCTGAATGGAAGGAAATTGAAGTGTAGTAAAGTATGACAATATCTCCTTTATGTGCTTGTACTGGGTATCATCCCGACTGCCTTGAAGTACTTCTTGCAAAATCGTTGGAGTCAGTAAGACATGGTCGTTTGCCTCTATAAAGGACGTAAACAAATCTGAAGAAGGATTGCTTTTATTCTGCAAAAAATCAATCTGCAAATGTTGCCTTGACTATCTTTGCAATGTGGACAGGTCCTGACCTTCGGATACGGCCACCGTCCATTCAACCGGCTCGTGGTCTGAAAACTTAATCCTTGCAAAGCCAACGCGCTCATCATCGTTAGTTTTGGCAACCACGAGCTGAACAGTACTTCGATCTTATATGTTTTGTCAAAAACAGGCTTCACTGCGCCTGTGTTTGGCTGGTTTTCGCCTTGAATGTTTATAATTTTAACTTTATACCTCCATTTATCACCCGACCGTCCAGGGGAGCATAAATGTCCCGGAATGTCGGATGGGACACCGGCCCGTTGTAAATGGTGTCGAACCGGGTCTGTCGGGTGTCGGTAATGTTTTCGAAATTGATAAACAGAGACCAATGTTCCCAGATCCTTTCTGCCATAAAACCAAATGTCCAAAACTCCTTGCCCGTACTGCCGTCATTCAGCGGCTGTGTGCTGGAATAATAGCCCTCGAGGCCCAACTTCCACTTGTCTTCCTTTTCATAAACCAATACATTATTTAGCCGGTGACGGACTGTCAATGGATTTTCGCGGATCACGCCGTTTTTGTTCAGATGGGCGTCTGTAAATGTATAACCGAGATACAATTTAAAGTCGCTGTATCCTAACTTTACGTTTGTTTCAAACCCTTTTGACTGCAAATAACCATTGCTATTTGACAACCGGTAGGTCGGCCCTGCAAGAGTATCAAGTACAATAGGGTTTTGAATCCGCGTATAAAAGAACAACTGGTTTATACTTAGGCTTAGCAGGCCACCCAAAAAGGACATCCGGTAGTTTAGGTCTGCATTTACGCCGTAGGAACGTTCCAGGTGGTTGCTATCGGACGATATGGAAAGCACTCCCTGGTATTCTATCCGCTCTGTTTCTTCGGTAAAGATAGTCGGATTTTTGTACCCCATGCTGCCGCCGATTCGGGAAGTCCAGGCGGGAGACCAGGTAAACAGGCCCGAAACTCGCGGAAGAACAGCCCAACCGTAGTCGACCACATAGTCACTTCTTAACCCAGCTTCCGTCTTCAGCCATTTGGTGATAACCCAGGTTTGTTGTACAAATCCGCCGATTGTATTTTGTTGGTAGTTCCGTTTAGGAAAACTGTCGATCCGGTGTTCGCTAAAGGCATCCGTGTAGACATTCATCCCTGCGACCCAACCAATTGCTGCCCCGCGCTTGTTATACGTTACCTCTGAATAGCTCGACCATTGTCGTCCGTCGAAGACATATCCAGGTATTGTAATCGTCCGGTCAAAACTACTCACTGAGTTTTTAATCCTTAGGCTGTTATTCGCATTGAAGCGGTGCTCGAGGCTCAACTGGGTGGAAAATCGCTGGCTTTTGTTGCGTTCAAAATATTTAGCAGTACTATCTGTCTTCCCCCGAAGATATTGCATATCACCGCCGATGCGATTTTCCCATCCCGTATTTGATCCGACGTTCAACTGTGTCCGTTCGCCTAAGTATAGAAATAGTTTTGGGTTGAGAACGTATCGGTCAAACCGGGGGATTGCGCTGAAGGGGACTTCTCCGGAAGGGTTATAAGCACTGTTGCTGTTGCGGCCAGTGTATACTGTCATGCCCCAATGTTTCCAGCGCTGCCCGTAAAACCCTGTTATATCCAAACCTCCTGCTGATGTTCTATTGGCTAAAAAACGAAGCTCCCGTTCTGGCGTTGGCAATTTGGATATTAGATTGATCATACCCGCAATGGCGCCGCCGCCATATAATGTCGAGGAAGCGCCTTTTATGACCTCCACCTGTCGCAGGTCCAAAGGCGGTGTCTGAAGCAATCCCAGCCCACCCGAAAATCCCGCATACAACGGGAATCCATCCTTCAACATCTGCGTATAGCGACCATCAAGCCCTTGGATACGGATACTTGAATTCGCTGATGTTGCTGATACCTGTTGCGTGTGGATACCGGTGGTTTCGCTTAACATCATGCGAATATCCCCCGGTCGCATATTTGCTTTTTCTGCCAGTTCTTCCCCCGATATCACTTCTACCCGGGTAGGCATGTTTCGGAGCGACTGGCTCGATCGTGTGCTTAATACGACTACTTCCTGCTCTTCTTTTCCTATTTCGTTCAAGGTTACTATCGCGGCGCCGATCGTTGAGCGTGGTATGTCTATAAGCCTTTCCTTCTGCTCATACCCTACATGGGATACGGTCAGCATCCACCGCCCTGGTGGAATATTCTGTAATGTCGCTATTCCCAGGCTATCTGATATTGCCGCCCGATCCAACCCTATTATCGACACCGAAGCCGCTGCCAGGGGCTCCTGACCTTTTCCCTTAACCAATATTTGTATCGTATGCTGCGCAGCGCCCAGCATTGCCCATGCCAAACCGGCAAAGGTCAAAATTCCTTTTTTCATTAAAACTGTAATTACGAATAAACAATTTCATGCGACGAGCGTCGCGTCCTTTCGGTCAAAAATTGTTTATGCTATCCGGGGAGGCTGCCAGCAGGAAGTACTATATACGGAGAAATAGGAAGATGTCATCTCCCGGCGATCTATTTTTCGGCCTGCCATTATCATTTCGACCTTCGCAAACCGGGTCGTGACAGTAAATCCAACGCAATGCCCACATAAAGTGAAAGGAGAACAGTTTTTGCATCCCTCTTCGTCACCTGGCGGGGTGGGGTGATCTTTTTTCGCTGCAGCCACAGAAACCTGATCATCATTGCCGCAAAAGATACAGCAAGGCAATGCTGACAATGCCAGGATATAAATGGAGAATATGTACGCGAAAAAACGCATTTGCCAAAGGTAGGGAAATCGGGTATAATCCATCAATATTTTATGTATCTTGGCTCAATAGTATTGGTGAAAATTTTATGATAGTACAAAGCCCTTTGTTATGTTTTATACTTGGAATAGTATTGATCGTGCTCCTGGATGCCATTGGTGCAGTTGCTTCAAATAAATTCAATTTCAAGTACATTCAGTTGATTCCTTGTCAATTGCTATCTGTATGTTTAACGGCTAAATTTTGGCGCTCGCCAAGCATATCAGGTTTGAAATCCGGCAGATCCTAGACCTCGAGCTCGCTGGGAGGATAATCGAATTGCCTCTTTCAGTCGACGTTTCACCAGCCAATGACCGGGTGCATCATCAAAGATTTGTTTAAAATCCCTTTTGAACGCCGACAAGCTGCGGCCGCTCAGGAAAGCAAAACGTTCCAGGCTCACATTAAACCTGTAATTTCGGTTCATAAATTCCTCCAAATTTATTTTCTCTGGAATTCCGGGTCTTCAATCGCAGAAGCAACGAACAACACATTTGTCCCATCGGGTAGGTGAGGGATAAGCGCTTCTGTAAATGAAAACGTACCCAGATGGTTTGTCGGGCCATAGGCATTGGAGTAGTTGTATTATCTCAGCCAACAGCATAAACAGGATAGGGGCCCGCAGCCTCTGCGCAATTTGAATTTTAATGATGGACAGTTATTAAGAACAGCAGAGACAGCATTGCTATCGCTAAAAGGATAGCTCTGATGGCAATTACACTATCCCATTTTTGCTGTAACGCCCGGATGGTATCTAATTTAATTCTGTTTTTGGCTGCTGCCGACATTTTTGAATTAATGGGCTTTGCGATGGTCAGATATATTATCAAATGACCCAGCAGCGATAGAGTCGCTACAAGAGCCAGCCATCCGGGTGTATCTGACAGGCCATTGAAGAATACAAACAGCATAGAACTCAATATACTGGTTATTCCAATAGGCGGCATTCGTTTGTCTGCAACCAAATGTATCCAGCCCATAAGATCGGCAATCGAGCTATCGTCGCTTTTCCTGGCGGCTTTCCGGACGATGAGTGAGAAGAAAACATCCGTTCCGTACACTATTCCGGTGCTTAAGATAGCGATAATAGGTAATGAATCATTGATGATATGGATATTCATGACTAATTATTAGAGTTTTCACGAAATAGTAAGATGCATGTCACGATCATGTAAAGGGCTGTCAGGCCATGAATAAGCAAGTGCTGGAGGTCTTTGACGCCATTCGTCGATAGAACGATGGAAAAGTCTGTAGCCGGGACTATTATGGCAGTCGTTAAAATAAATGCGGCAGCCCTGCGCATTTTTAAAAATAGGAAAGGGAATAGCACTAATCCAGAAAAGATATCCCGTATTCCTTTTATTCTTCCGAATGGCAAATCCCAGGTACTCGAAATCGGGATTCCGAAGCCGTCGGCGCCTGCCGAAGGAGCAACTATAAATCTTGCACCGATGAAGATGATTCCTGCGGCGACTAATAGAGTCATCCAGAAAGAGGCTGATTGAATACCCCAGGTTCGTTTAATTTCTTCTGCTTTCATTGTGTTATTTTTTATAACACAAAATTGCTTTATGGCTGTATGCTTTTCATGCACCTGGGTTAATAAAGCTAGAGAAGGAGGCGTTTTCGTATCCGGCTTAAGGACTGGGGCTTGACGCCAACATAAGAAGCAATATAGTATTGAGGTATACGCTGGGCGATATCAAAATATGCCTGCATGAATTTTTTGTAGCGTATTTCGGGTTTGTCGGTGTACTGGGATGATAGTTGTTGTATGACATTTGTAAAAACCCATTCTATTGCCAGACGGCCGAATCTTTCACCGTGGCTGACCTCTTTATAGAACGTTTGCAGGTTGTCATAGGTGATCGTCCAGATCGTTGTGTTTTCCAGCGCTTGGATATTTTCCGTAGAGGGCGTCTTCGGCAAAAAGCTCGGATAATCGCAGACCCATTCGCCTTCTTTATTAAAGTAGTGGGTCTGTTCCTCGCCATTATTGAGAATATAATATCTGACCAGCCCTTGCTCGATGAACATCACACGGCGGCAAACTTGCCCCTCCTTTAACAGGTGGTCTTCCTTTTTTATGACTTTTTTTGTAAACAACCGCCCGATGATTTTTTCATCTGCCGCAGAAAGCGGCACATAGGTTCTGATGTTTTCGAGAAGCAGTTCCATTTCAGGGGGTAAATTTACCTAATATAATATTTTGTCCGCTGTTTGGCATATAAAACAAGCCCTTGGAATGACCGTTGTCTTTTTGGGGATAATAATTCGGTCATGCGGTCGGGAGAGGTTTATAATAAAAACAGTATATTTAAAGACCTTGAACATTCAGGCTTACACCTCCAAAGGGCCTTTGCCCCAGGCTTCCCTGTTGGAGACTCATTCGACAGCGGGAATTCCAGGGCATATTACGGCGCTGGGGCACGAACCTCATCAATATGTGACGTTTTACATCCAGGTAGAAGATATCCATGGGATGTTGAATCAGGTGGAAGCGGCGGGCGGGAAAAAACTGGTCGGACCGGTTCCTTTGCCGGATGGGAAAAAGTTTGCCTGGTTTAACGACCCCGGTGGAAATATGGTTGGGCTGGTCACAAAAGGATAGGTCGGGCTTACTGCCTACTTAAATGAGGGGGAGATCTGTCATCCACCGGGGGCGTGCGGGAATATTTTCAAGCTGTACTGGCGGGTTCCCCTGCTGGAGGACGCGCTGTAGATATTTAGAGCGGCAGGGCGTCTGCGAAGAATACCCTTTATCTTGCTTATGATAAAACAAAGATTACTGCAGGCCTGTTAAGATCAATAAAGCAATTTTGTCGATAAGACAACCAGGAAATTGCGACATTTGCGTCAACTTGTTAAAACCTGCCAATCCCAATATGCCTAAAGTAAGCTTTAATAATAGCAATCATGCCTTTTATGCCTCGTTGAAAACGGCGGTGAACAAATATTTTGCGCAGACCGAAACAAAAAAAACGGGTAATATAGGCTTATATAGCAAAACCATTATATTAATCCTTACTGCGGTTTCTTCCTATCTGCTGCTGTTAATGGAATCTATGGCCCTCCTGCCAACCATCTTCATCAGCCTGTTTTTTGGTTTTATTCTGGCTTGTATCGGGTTTAATGTTATGCACGACGCCAACCACGGCAGCTATTCCTCCCGGAAGTGGGTCAACGAAATACTGGGGCTTACGCTGAACGCTTTGGGCGGAAACAGCTTTATCTGGAAACAGAAGCACAACATTGTTCATCATACCTATACAAATATCGACGGAGTGGATGACGATATAGCCAAAAGCCCCTTTATCCGTATGTGCAAAACACAGCCCTGGGCGCCGGCACACCGGGTCCAACACCTGTATACGCCCTTGCTTTATGCTTTGAGCTCAATTATCTGGATCCTTTTTCAGGATTTTTACAAATACTTCAAGAGAAAGATAGTCGACACCCCGCTTTCAAAAATGTCGACTTCGGATCATGTGATCTTCTGGGTAAGCAAGGTGCTCTATCTTCTTTTCTATATTGCGATCCCCTTTGTGCTAATGGGATGGCAGTCCTGGCTGGTTTTTTATCTGTTCATGAATATAGGTCTTGGATTTACATTATCCATCGTATTTCAATTGGCGCACGTGGTGGAAGAAACAGAATTTGATTCAGTAAGCAGCGATGAAAAGCTAATTGAGAATGAATGGGCTATTCACCAAGTAAAGACAACAGCCAATTTCTCGCCTGGTAATCCGATAATTTCCTGGTTTGCAGGCGGGCTGAATTACCAGATCGAACACCATTTGTTTCCACGGGTCAGCCATGTCCACTATCCCGCGTTGAGCAGGATTGTGCGGGCCGAATGCGCCGCTTTTAACCTTCCATATAATTCCATCCCTACTTTTGGGTCTGCCGTCAACTCCCATTTCCGGTTTATCAAGGAATTGGGGAGAAAGCCTAAGGATGTTTGACACCTAAATGGGAAGCTATAGGAGATCCTACTACCTTTTCGGGTCCTAAATAACAGTCTTCAGGCGATTTATATACAGTTTCGGGGCGCTGTATGCTCATAAGCGGCAACACGTAGTATCCCGCCTTCCAGAAAATGGCCTTTGGGGGTGTCAACCATTCATCATATTTTAGACTGAACATTAACGTTTTATTAATAAAATTGACGCAATTTCACTTGTCTTTGGATATAGGTTTAACATTAGGTTAACCATGTCAACATTAAACACACGCGTATGAGAAACCTGCACATCCTCCTTGTCGATGGGCAATTGGCCTCGTCAATTGCCCTGTACTCCCGAGATATCCCTGAACTTTCAGGCGCTGGATCTTAGACCAAGTCACTAGTCAATATTTAATCAACAATTCAGTATGAGAATTAAACTGCTGCTACTGCTAAATGCAGTCGTATTTATGTTTGCCATTGCTAACGGGCAAACAGTTCCTATAAAAGGAACAGTCAAAAATGGTCAGGGAGCTCCAATCCCCGCCGCGACCGTTAATATAAAGTCTGCTAAAACAGGAACCCAAACGGATGAAGAAGGTAATTTCACGATTTCCGTTTCACCTGGGAAAACGCTGGTGATCAGCGCCGTTGGTTATGAATCGATGGAAGTCAAGGCCGGAGATAATCTCCAGGTTGTTCTGAAGGAAAAGAACAGCAGTCTGACCGAAGTCGTCGTAACCGCTAATGCCATCAAAAGAGAGCAGCGGTCCCTGGGTTATGCGGCTCCAACGGTAAAGGCTGCTGAGCTTACTATAGGCCAGAGTTCCAGCGCGCTGACGAGTTTGTCCGGCCGCGTTGCCGGTCTCAACGTCACTTCCAGCACGGGGGCGCCAGGCGGTTCTACCCGTGTCGTGTTGAGAGGGGGTTCTTCCATCACAGGCAACAACGAAGCCCTGATCGTGGTGGACGGGGTGCCTTATAACAACTCCGACAATATCGGGGTGGAACGCTGACCGCGGTGAACTTTGGCAACCGTGGCAATGATATCAATCCAGACGACGTTGCATCCGTGACAGTCCTGGCCGGCCCTGCTGCTACCGCGCTGTATGGTTCCCGTGCGTCAAATGGTGCGTTGATCATTACGACAAAAAGCGGAAACATTAGCAAAAAGGCGGAGATCACATTCAGCACTACCAATACTTTCTCTTCCGTTCTTAAGCTTCCCGATTTTCAGAATCAATATGGACAAGGTTTTTACACGGGTGTAAATTCCGATGGAACACTGAGCTATGATACACAGGACTGGGGAGATAACTGGAGCTGGGGCGCCCCTTTCACCGGAAAAGTAGAGCCCTGGGGACAGCAGATTGACGGAGTACAGCAACAAAAGCCCTACTCGGCTACCCCCAACAATATAAAGCACTTCTTTAGTACGGGTTTTGTTACGAATAACAATATCGGTATCACCTCGGGTAACGATAAATCCAGCTATTATCTGGGTCTTAACTCCGAGAACTCCAATGGTATCTATCCCACCAGCGTCGATGACTACAATAAATACAGCGTTCGTTTTAACGGAAAGGCCAATCTTTCCAATAATTTTTATACCAGCGTCAACTTTAACTATGTAAGGATCCAGAGTAACAACGTTGCAGGCGGTCAGGCCGGCGGCTCTGTTTTGCAAAGTCTTTATCAGACTCCAAGAGATATCCCCATCGATAAAATGGGCAACCTGAACAACAAGTACAATGGCTACGGTTATACAGATGCTGGCGGCGTATATCATCCTGACAAATTCGGTTTTTACAATGAATTCTATCCCAGCCCCTGGCTCCTGCTCCGCGATTATAAAAACTACGATGACGTAGACCGGGTAACAGGCGGGATCAATCTGGGGTATAAACCAGTACCCTGGCTGGATGTGTTGGAAAGAGTTACGACTGATTTTAGCTCTGACCGCAGAAGGTTGCTGACGCCGAAATTTAGTTATACGCCTGCTGACCCTGGAGTAATCGGCGACCCTGCTTATCCTGCCGGAATTGAAGTGGTCAGCAACGGCGGATATGAGGAAGACACGTACACTACGGGTGAGATCAATCACGATTTAATGGTTACTGCCAAGAAGAATCTGAACGATGACTTTTCCGGTTCGCTGATGGTGGGTAATAATGTACGGTTGAATAATTCGACTGTTACGGTTACCTCAACTAACCAAAGCGCTGGTTTGATTACTCCAGGCTGGTATAATTTCGGGAACAGCAACGGGCCAATTTATGCGACGAATTACCATAGCACACAGAGAAGAGTATCGGTGTATGGCGACCTCAACCTGGCCTACCGGAATATGGTTTACCTGGATGCAACGGCAAGAAATGACTGGTCTTCTACTTTGCCGGTTGATGCCAATTCCTTCTTCTATCCTAGCGTAAGTGGTTCGTTTATCTTTTCCGAACTGCTCAAGGGAAGCACTATCGAAAAGATCCTGAATTACGGTAAGCTGCGTGCCAGTTGGGCGCAGGTAGGTAATGACGCTGGTCCTTATCAATTAACCACAGGCTATTCCCAGGCCTCTATTGCCGATGGTTATACGAATGGTAACACGATCTTTCCCTTTAGCGGAGTGCCTGGATTAATGATCAATAGTACGCTGGGGGATGCGCGTATCAAACCAGAAATTACGACCTCCCGCGAAATAGGAACAGAGCTGGGATTCCTGGATAACAGGTTGTCTGTTATTGCCAACTACTATTCCAACAGATCCAAGAACCAGATCGTCGCTTCCTCTGTAGCGCCTTCCAGCGGATACTTGTTTTCCATTGTGAACGCTGGTGTAATACAGAACCAGGGTGTTGAACTTACCCTTCGCGGAACACCTATCAAGACGGCCGATTTCTCGCTGGAACTGTTCGCGACTTATACGAGGAACAAGAACAAGGTTCTCTCTCTGCCCAACCATGCGCAGATCCAGGTTGGCGGGTTCAATGGCATGGCAATCGTAGCACAGGAAGGCAAGCCTTATGGCGAGTTCTATGCTGTTAGCAACCAGACCGAAAACGGTCATACGGTGGTAGGCGCTTCGGATGGCGAGCCTTTGCCAACAGCAAATGCTGTATATCTTGGCAGCTACAATCCTAAATACCAGGGTTCTTTTGGAGGTACGCTCAACTTTAAAAATACGTGGATGCTGTCTTTCCTGTTTGATACCAAGCAAGGCGGTGTTTACTACAGTAACACCAAGTCGGGTATAGACTTCAACGGCACATCGGCAGAAACCGGCGGAAACCGTAACCCCCAGATTTGGGCAAATTCAGTTATCAACACCGGGACGGCAAGTCAGCCTGTTTATCAAACCAATACGACAGCCAAGTTTATTCCGCAGGATTATTATGCCAATTTCGAACCTGCGGGTATGGACGTTGTTGATGCTTCGTATGTCAAATTGCGTTCGCTGCAACTGGAATATCAGCTGCCTGCAAGACTGCTGAACAATTCGCCGTTCGGTCACGCCAGCGTTGGTCTGTTTGGCAATAACCTGTTCCTGTGGACGCCCAAGTCCAATAAATACGTAGATCCTGAAATGAACTCTTCGGGTTCTGGTAACGAGCAGGGTTTTGACTTTACGGCACAGCCATCCGTAAGGAACTATGGATTTAATATCAAGGTAACTTTCTAAAATAAGATTTATGAGACCAATCAATATATTAAAAAGGATCGCGCTGATTGCATGCCCGGCGATTTTGCTTTTGTCATCCGGCTGCAAAAAGTTCCTGGACGTAAACCAGGATCCGAACAATGCTGCAAGCGCAGAACCAGCCCAGCTGTTGCCGACGGTGGAAGCTTCTATCGGGGTGGTGCTGGGGGATGATTATTATACTTATGGTAATATTTGGAGTCAGTTCTTTACCCAAAGTGCGGTGGCTTCTCAATACAAGTCAATCGATCAGTATGCCCAGGTCAACGCGGATTTTAACTATGGCTGGCAGCACTTGTATCAGAAAGCGCTGATCAACGATCAGTTGATGATCTCTAATAATGGCAGTAATCCTACAGCAGTTCAGTATCTGGCCATCGGATATGTATTGAAGGCTTATTCGCTTCAACTGGCGACTGACGCATTCGGAGATATCCCTATGAGTGAAGCGTTAGAAGGATCGGCCGACAAGAACCCGCACTATGATCCACAGGCGGCTGTTTATGATAGCATTTTTGCCCTTATCGAAAAGGGGAAAGCGCTTATGGACAATTCCGATCCTAACAATCCTGGTTCCGCAGACCTGGTTTTCCAGGGTGATATGGATCAATGGACGGCTTTTGCCAACACGCTGGAGCTCCGCGCATACCTGCGTCTGTCCCAGGTTGATCCCGACAAGGCACAGGCGGGTATCGCAGCGCTTTATGGAACGAACCCTACCTTCCTTACTTCCAATGCTCAGATCTCTTATTCTTCTACCGGCGGCAATCAGAACCCCTATTATATTAAGGCGGTGGCCCTTGGTTATTACGAGAACCTGGCGGCGAGCGGTACGGCTGTCAACGCCTTCATCCGTAACTCTGATCCAAGAGAGTTTGCGGTTTTTGAAGAGTTGTCAGGAGATACGATCGCTTACCTGAACCAGGGTACATTCGCTTCTTTTGTCAATAAAACCTGTTCCCCGCCTTCCGCGCTGGTAGGTGGTGATCCTCAGGACGCGGCTTCAGCACTCGCGCCTGTATTTCTGATATCTGCATCAGAAAGCTATTTCTTACAGGCGGAAGCTGTTGCTCGCGGCTGGGCATCAGGTTCTGCAAGCAGCCTGTTTACATCTGGGATCGATGCCAGCTTTGCAGCTGATGGGCTTTCAGGTACGGATGCGGCAACTTATATCGCCAGTGCCCCGGACGCTGTGTTTCCGTCAGGCACTGCTGATCAGATCAAGGCCATCATCACGCAGAAATACTATGCTATGTGCGGTTCGCAGGGATTCGAAGCCTGGACCGAATGGCGTCGTACCGGTTATCCGACTTTCCTTGTGACTTCGGCTGCAGCCGGCGGCCGGCCCGTTCCGCTCAGATTCCTTTATCCCCAGACAGAGCTTACCGGAAATACAAACTATCCTGGTACTGTTACTGCCGCAACACCGGTATGGTGGGATAAATAAGACTCCCTTCATTGAAAACGAAGCCCGCAGCATAACGCAGCGGGCTTCGTTTGTTAACCGGCCTGCCCATTACGTGCCTGAAAATCCGTCGGGCTTAGACCCGTCTTTGCTTTAAAGAGTTTTGAAAAGTAAAATACGGAATCGAAATTCAGCCTACCCGCAATCTCTTTTACGGATACGCCGCCCGTCATCAACAGGTTCCGTGCTTCTTCTATTTTTAGCTGCAGGTAATATTGTCCCGGTGACATCCCGGTATGACTTTTAAATTGCTTCCTGAACCAGGAATAGCCGACATTCAGCTCTGCTGCTGCTTTTTCGGGGCTATAGGGATGATGTACGTTTGCCCGGAACAATAGCTGGGCCCGGAGGATAATGCTGTCTTCATCCTTTGCCAGACTGTGCTGCCGCGCGACAGCATGGATAGTGCCTAGCAAATGCAGCGCAGCCCCGGATATAAGGGGCTGGTACCCTGGCTGCTCCAGCTGGGCCGTTTCGATGATCTCGTTAAAAAGGTTGACTATCCCTGTCTGCAGGCCGATAGTAAGACAGGCGTTTTCGGGACGGATATGCCCGGATGCCTGCAGTTGTTGGATGATTTCTCCTTTTATACCGATCCAGTATTCATCCCAACCGGTCTCATCATCGGGTTTATAACGGTGTTTTTCATGGGGAAAAAGAAGGAGGATGGAACCTGCTTTGACAGGGATCTCTTTCTGATGTGCTGATTCAAAAACGCCCTGCCCCCTGGTGATATAGATGATCTGGTACTCCTGTAATATGCGCCCGCTGTTCCAGTTGAAATTATGATGTTCGGGATGGGTCTTAAAGGGGTATTCCCTGCTGGCCCCGATATGCGTACGCCCCGCATTCAGAACGGTCAGCCCCCAGCTTTCATCTTCTTTGCTGATCGGAAGGTACTTGTAATAGTCGCGCATATCAAAAAGTATAACAAGTTAATCAAAAAGTACATTCGCAGTGCTGTAAGTTAGTGTCTATGACGACCTTCAGACCCCAAATTATATGGATGCTGTCCCTGCTGCTTTGTGCGTGTTGTGCACAGGGGCAGATTGCCGCTATCCGTTCACAGTTCGCCCATCCTCCGGATCGGTACAAGCCAGGTGTATACTGGTACTTCATGGATGGCAACATGAACGCGGAAAGCATCCGGGAAGATCTGGAAGCCATGAAAAGAGCGGGCATTGGATATGCCATTTTCCTGGAAGTAAACGTGGGTGTGCCGCGTGGGCCCGTCGATTTCCTCAGTGAGCGCTGGTTCTCTCTTTTTGCCTATGCCGTGAAAGAGGCCAGGCGGCTGGGTATCGCTCTTTCGCTGGGCATCGGTCCGGGTTGGGCAGGCAGCGGCGGTCCCTGGGTAAAGGGCAGCCAGTCCATGCAGCTGCTCGTCGCCAGCGAGACGGTTATCTCATCCGGAGATACTGGAACCATCTCCTTGCCTGTCGCCGATCCTCCGCCTGCATTTTTTGGGGAGGATGGTCTGCCCGCCGATTTCAAAAAGGCGAGGGCGGCTTTCTATGAGGATGTCGCCGTATTGGCTTTTCCGGAACCGGCAAAGAAGCAGCGTCTGGAAAATTACCAGGAGAAGGCGTTGTTCTATCGCGCGCCCTATTCTTCGGGTACGGTAAAGCCCTTCCTTTCTACCGCCTCCCCAAAAGAAACGGGGATCCCATTGGTCGACGTGGTGAACCTAACAGATAAAATGGACCGAAACGGTGTGCTGCACTGGAGACCTCAAAAGGGGAAATGGGTGGTCATGCGTTTTGTAAGCCGCAACAATGGCGCAATCACCCGACCGGCGCCCATTCCGGGGCTTGGCTTTGAGTCGGATAAGATGGATACTGCCGCATTAAAAGTACAATTGGACGCCTATGTCGGGAAGATCCTGAGGGCAATAGGGCCGGATAAAACGACTGAGCCCGGAGGGCTCAAAACGCTCCATATCGATAGCTGGGAAATGAGTTCACAGAACTGGACACAAAACTTCAGAGATGAGTTTATCAAAAGACGTGGCTATGATCCTTTGTCTTTTTATCCTGTTTACTACGGCTATGTATTGGACTCCGCACAAAAGAGTCAGCGGTTCCTATGGGACATGCGTCAGACGACCCAGGAACTGATCTTCGAAAACCACGCTGGCTATGTAAAACGATATGCCCAAAAAAGAGGCATGAACCTCTCCATCGAACCTTATGACATGGACCCCACGTCTGATCTGGATCTTGGCAGCATAGCGGATGTGCCGATGGCTGAATTCTGGAGCAAAGGATATGGATTCAATACGAGCTACAGTGTGATTGAAGCGACCTCTATCGGTCATATCGAAGGCAAGACGCGTATACAATCGGAGTCATTCACCGCCGATGGAGATGGATGGAAACAACATCCTGCTTCGATGAAAAACCAGGGTGATTGGGCCTTTGCCGCCGGCATTACGCAATTCTATTTTCATACATTCGAGAACCAGTTTCTACCCGACTCACTCAAACCCGGCGCCACCATGGGACCTTATGGCGTCCACTGGGACAGGAGTCAGACCTGGTGGCCGATGGTTGACGCCTATCATCGTTATCTTACCCGGTGTCAATATGTGTTACAGCAAGGCCGTGCTGTAGCGGATATTCTCTACCTGACGCCGGAAGGGTGTCCCAATGTATTTACGCCTCCACCTTCAGCGCTTACCGGCGGCGATACCATTGGAGATCGCAGGGGATTTAATTTTGACGGGTGTACTGCGCGTCAGCTGATGAAAGCCGTCGTGCGTGACCACCGGCTTGTGTTCCCCAGCGGCGCAACGTACAAAGTGCTGGTGTTGCCTGCGGTCGCCACGATGACGCCGGAGCTGCTCGGCCAGATAGAAAGGCTGACAAAGGCCGGAGCTGTAGTGGTTGGTCCCAGGCCGGCAGCATCGCCCAGTCTGAGCGGATACCCGGACTGTGACGTGATGGTAAAAGGGCTTGGTCTAAAACTTTGGGGCGAAGCCGGGCACTCGTCGGATATCACCTGGCGCCCCTATGGCAAAGGGACAATAATCGATGGGGGTGATGTTAACCGTCTGGATGGCATGCTATACCCGGATTATACGACGGTAGCGAATATTCTAAAGAAACTCGGATATGCCGAAGATTTTGTATCCGATGGACCGATAAGATATACGCACCGAACAAACGGTGGCTGGGATGTCTATTTCGTTGCGAATAAGTTGAATAAGCCGGTGGATTGTCCGATGCAGTTTCGGACAGTTGAAGGCGCTCCGGAATTATGGGATGCGGTAACCGGTAAGACAACGTCCCTTGATGAATATCAACAGGGAAAGCAATCGACAACCATCCGCTTGGCGCTGCAGGCCTATGAAAGCAGGTTTATTGTTTTTTCAGCCGACTTTTCGCATAAACGAATACAAGGCAGGACAATTATAAAATCTGATACGCTTGTCAACCTGGGCACCGGCTGGGAGGTATCTTTTGATCCTCGTTGGGGCGGCCCCGCGCATATACGCTTCGATACGCTTGAAGACTGGTCGCAAAGCAGGGAGGAGGGGATCAAATACTATTCAGGGATCGCGGAATATACAAAAGCATTCGAGTATAACGGTGGAAGTACCGGGGATCTTTATCTGGACCTTGGAGACGTAAAAAACATGGCGCGTGTCAAACTTAACGGACAGACTGTCTCCACCCTTTGGACTTCGCCCTGGCGGGTGGATATTTCAAGTTTCCTGCACAAAGGGGCTAACCGGCTGGAGATAGAAGTGGTCAACCTATGGGCTAACCGGCTGATCGGAGATGAACGGTCCAAGGGACGGCGATATACTTACACCACGGCCCGGCCATATTCCGCTGATTCGCCTTTATTGTCATCTGGGCTCATGGGACCGGTCTTTATTATAAAAGAAAGAAAAATCCAGCAATGATGGAAACAAAAGTCGGCTTGTTTGGGATTGGGCTCGATACTTATTGGGAGCAGTTTGATGGCCTGAAAGATCGTTTGACCGGATACCTGGAAGTGGTGGCGGACAGGATACGAGGGATGAACGCTACGTTGATAAACCTGGGGCTGGTCGATACGGTGGATAAGGCTTTTGCTGCAGGAGACGCATTCAAGAGGGAGGATGTCGATCTTTTGTTCCTCTACGTGTCTACTTATGCGCTGTCTGCGACGGTGATGCCTGTAGTCAGGAAGGCAGACGTGCCTGTTGTCATTTTAAATCTGGCGCCGGAGCCGCAAATCGATTACGCCTGGTTTAACAACCTGGGCGACCGGACAAAGATGACGGGGGAATGGCTGGCTTTCTGTTCTGCCTGTCCGGTGCCGGAGATCGCGAATGTGTTCAGACGAAATCATGTTCCGTTCTATCAACTTACTGGGGTATTACAGGATGATCCGGGTGTTTGGGATGAAATACGAGACTGGGTCAGGGCGGCGAAGGCAGCCAGGGCTTTGTATTATAACCGGCTGGGGTTGATGGGGAACTATTACGGCGGTATGATGGATATATACACAGATCTTACTGCTGTGACTGCTACTTTTGGCGGGCATATGGAGATCATAGAAGTGGACAGGCTATCGGCTTTAAAGCAGACGATCCCGGACGCCCTGATCGAAGACAAGATCATGGAAATCCATAAAACCTTTGACGTGCAGCCCGATTGCTCGGAAGAGGAAATGAGGCGGGCAGCCAGGACTGCTGCTGCGTTGGATAAACTTGCGGATGAATACCAACTGGGCGCCCTGGCCTATTACCATAAAGGATCGGGGAACGAGGAGAACGAAGATACGATGTCGTCGATCATATTAGGGACCTCTCTGCTAACAGGGCGACATATTCCTGTAGCCGGAGAATATGAGGTCAAAAATGCGATAGCGATGAAAATTATGGATGAGTTGGGGGCAGGCGGTTCCTTTACGGAATATTACGCGATGGACTTTAAAGATGATGTGGTGTTGATGGGGCATGACGGCCCCTGTCATCCGCGGATCGCCGAAGGCCGTATAAAAGTAAAGCCTTTGCAGGTCTATCACGGAAAAGTTGGGCAGGGGTTGTCTGTTGAAATGTCTGTAAAACATGGCGAGGTGACCTTGCTGTCTGTGATGGAGGATGGCCATGGCCGGATGAAATTCCTGGCGGCCGAAGGCGCCTCTGTTGCCGGCGATGTCCTGCAGATCGGCAATACCAATAGCCGCTACCGGTTTTCCATAGGAGCCAAAAAATTTGTAGAGGGCTGGAATCAGCAAGGGCCTGCACACCATTGTGCGGTAGGCCGGGGCCATATCGCTGCAGCTCTTTGGAAGCTGGCCGGCATCCTGCATATCGAGATGGTGCAGGTCTGCTAGTCTTGCCGCTGATAAATTCTGCCGCCTTTTATGACAAGTTCAACAGCGCTGATGTTGTCAATATTTTCCAGTGGATTGCGGGTAAGTACCAGCAGGTCTGCGTCTTTTCCTGGCGCGATAGTGCCTTTCTTTCCATCCAGGTTAATTGCAGCGGCGCTATTTTGTGTAGCCGCCACGATGGCGTCCAATGGGCTAAGACCTGCATCGCTAACCAACAGCCGCATTTCCTCCTGTACGAATTGTTCCTGGTCGTCGTCGGTGCCTGCGCATATAGCAACGCCTGCGGCATGTGCTCTTAAGGCGATGCGTCGGGCGATCTCATAATCCCATTTCATGGTGGAGTCAGTTTGTGCCCATTTTTTATAGGTGAGCAGCGTAGCGTCCAAAATAGTGTGATGCAGCCGCATTTGTGCAAACAGCTCATCCAGGGAGGGGACGGTCTTGTCCCAGAATTGCGCGTCAAGGACGGGCTTTTTCCAGTCCGCCGGGATTTTGTTTACTTTTTCGTAGATCAGTAGAGGGGCGTGGGAGATAGACAGGATGCCTGCCTTGACCAGATCAGAGGGTTTTGCACCCTGAAGCCAGGCATGCGACCAGACCGGCGTGTTTTGTCTTTGAGCTTCGGCGATGATTTTAGCCGCCAGCTCGCCGGAGAGGTTGGCGTATAGTTTGATCCCGGAAGCACCGCTGCCCCTGGCCAGGGCAACCGCCAAGGTAAGATTGGTGGTGTCGGTTATCGCCTTCATATAGGGCATATTGCCATTGATGCCGCCTTTGGTCGCGGCCTGTGTACGTGGATCGCTAAAAAAAGGAGCGCCAGCCATGAGGGCTGAATAATAGATATCAGGAGATGGTATTTCTCCGATATTGGCGTCGCGGGCAAGGCCTGCCAGTACCCTCGCATCGCCGGCCATATCTCTCACTGTGGTTACGCCGCTGTAAAGCATTTTCTCTAAGACTTGCAGCGTATGCGGGTGGTTGTCCACCCCGCTGGGATCGGTAGCCATATGTACATGACTGTCGATCAGGCCGGGAAGTACGTATTTGCCCATCAGGTTGATCACTATGGCAGAGTCGGGAAAAGGCTTTCCGTCAGGCTGTATATCGATGATATGCCCGTCTTTAATAAGGATCGTCTGATGCAGAGTTGCTGTCGGGTGGTTCGCATCGATGAGGGTTCCGTCGGTCAGCGCCAGCAGGCGCGGCGTGTATTGTGCATTGGAATAGGATGAAATAAAAAGGAAAAGGCCAGGAAGGAGTAGTTTCATCAGGCTTCGCGTTTTAGTGATGCCTAATTTAATCATTCTTCTAGTGAATCACAAATACCGCCGAAGGGAAGCTCTTGTCATCGTAAATGGCTTGCAGGGTCTTCACTGTCTCCGTTGTGTCAAAAAACAGCACCTGCGGTTTATGGCTATCGTATTGCGGCCATTCGGGCAGCGTGCTGATCTGCGGGCTGCCGCTTTTTATAAAGCTCACCCATGCTGCGTGCATGTTGGCCGCCAGCTGCTTTTCCGCGTCATCGGCTGAAGAGATTTTTATCTTTTCGGCATCCCAGATATAATGCAGTTCGTTACCGTGTCTGGCGCCATACCGCTGATGTCCCTGGTATTCATAGCGGTACATCCAGACAGGGGAATGCGCGGCAGCCAATGCTCTTGCAAAGCGATAAGTGTGCATCTGATACATGTATTGCGTTAGCGTTTTTATAGCTGCCGCATAAGGGGAGTCTGTCTTTAGCTGGAGTTTATAATAAGCATAAGCAGATGGCGCACCATGTTGGAACAAGGGTTCGAAAATGCTTGTGTTGGCGTGCAGATAGTCTGCATTGGGGCCGATAAACGCAGCGCCCTCGTTTTCATTGGTGCCGATCAAAACGTTGATATGGGATAGGACCCCCGTGGATGTATACCGATAGGCGTCGTCGGTAATGGTTATGCCATCGTATACCGGGCCAAACTGTGAATTGCCGCCGATACCTTCACATATCCTGCCCTGCGCCCTGATAAGGGTGTCGGCAGGAAGGTCCAACAGCTTACGGGCATCGTTCGGCCCGAGTCCCAATTGATTTAATAGTCTTGTCCTTTCGTTCCTGGCGGTTGTCGTATCACGAATACATTGTACTGCGCCGCTTTCCAGTATCGCCTGCTGAAACAATCCTTTCGAGGCGGGTGATACCATGACTGCGCTGATCAGTTTGGCGCCAGCCGACTCACCCATCAATGTTACTTTATCGGGATCGCCGCCAAAGGCGGTAATATTTTCGCGGATCCATTTCAAAACGGCGACGACATCCAGCAGACCGAGGTTGCCCGACTGTGCATAGTGCGGGTCCATATCGCCCAGGTATAAAAAGCCGAGTGCGCCTAGTCGGTAATTGATGGTGATGGTGACAATATCGTCTTTGTCGGCAAAGGCGTGACCATTCATGCCGCTGCCGCTTCCGTTTGTCATACTTCCTCCATGAACCCAAACGACGACAGGACGTCGCCCCTGATCGACAGCCGGCGTATAAAGGTTGAGATAGAGGCAATTTTCCGTACCGGAAGCCTTAGTGCCGCCGGGCTGAACGGCCGGAGAGCCAAAGGCGGCGGCATTCAGCGTGTCTGTCCAATGCTCGTGTCCCATGGGAGGCATATATCGTAGGCTGCCCACAGGCGGCTGGGCGTAGGGGATACCTTTGAATACCGGTATGCCGTTCTCAATGACGCCGCGGATATATCCTTCAGCGGTTTTGACTACGGGTGACTGCGCTGATACCTGAAAGACAAAAAAACATAACAGCAGGCTAAAGCAGGCTTTACTAAGGTTCGACATGGCAAATGCGGGAGATGATTGGTTCCCTCTCACGAATTTATTGCATTCTGGCGATTATCCCCTGCGGATGGGCGTATTTCCCTCTTCTGGCTGCCGGCGATTCAGGACGCCATTGTATTGTTCATCATTGTGCCGTCGCCGGATAAACGCCGAAGTTGTGTTCTCCAGGGCTGACGCCGTCGATACGGTAGTAACCCGCTTCGGCCATAGCTCTTATGATGCGTCCATCCATCTTTACGATCGTCTTGCCCGATCGGGCGGGTAGATAAAGGTGTCCGCTGGTATTGCCCGGCAAAACAACCCGGAGGGAAAAATGGTCGGTCTTGTTTTCAAAGCTTTCCTCGATCGTTCCTCGTATCGTGCGGTAGACGAGCTTTATAGACTGGACCGAACCCGGCGCAGGTTTAACCTCGATTTCTCCAAATCCTGGCGTCGCCGGCTGGATGCCGGCCAGGTGTCTGACGATATAATTTGCGGGAGCCGTGCCCCAGGCATGTCCCCAGTCCTGATTGGGTTTGTATTCCTGTCCCCAGGCCTCCATTGTCATGGTCGCGCCTTCGTCAAGCATGTTGAACCAGCTTCTTTTTGACTTTGAAGTCAACAGCTCCAGCGCATAGTCCGAATCGCTAACCCGGGCAAGCGCGTCCAGCAGGAACTGGGCGCCATAAACGCTGCAGGCCATCCCACGGGAATGTATAAAGGAGACGACGGCTGCTGTTTTTTCAGCAGGGACGAGACCAAAGGCCAACGCAAAGAAATTTGCATGGAGCGAACTATGCGCGGTTCCTTCTCCATCCAATACCAGATTGGTTTGTCCGTCAATAAAGACATGCTGAAAGGCCGTGTGTACTCTTGCTGCTTCGGTGCGGTAATGGCTGGCATCTGAGTTTTCACCCAGTGCTGCCGCCAGTTTGGCCATTATTCCGAGACCGGCATAGTAATAAGCGTTGACAACGGAATTATAGTCCCTGAAAACAAAGCCATCCGATTCGCCCATGATGCCCGAGGGCTGTCCACCGACGTTGGATTGCGGCCAATCTACGATGTCTTTTAGACCGGGATCGCCCTTGGGTGGTGTATAGTAGTGGATGGACTGAAGAAACTCCGGGGTTTGCTTGCCCGTTCTCGTGCTTATGAGGCCGTCTTCTCTTGCCAGATCGCTCAGCAGTTTGGCCTTTAGCTCGGGGTAAAGCTTCCGGACTAACCGGAGGTCGCCGGAATAGAGATAGTCGTTCCAGGCGATCAGAATGTCCTGTAAGGACCATTCGGTAGGCCAGGTCGGATGACCAATAAGATAGTCGAGCGTTCGTTCCGCCAGGGTAAACTCCGCATCGGAAGAATAGTGTGATAGCTGATCGATCAGTGCGTCGGCTTCGTAAGGGATGCGTTCGCGGTCTCCGTCGACATAGTAACCGGAGAAGGAAGTAGCTTTTATTGTGTATTTACAGAAGTCCCAGATCTTGTTCAGCTGGGTGTCCGAACTTGTAAACGTGGCTGCGGCATCATCAAATCGACTGGTCACGAGGAAGCGGGAAACGCTGTCGATGCTAAATTGCTCTGCGTCCGCAGTCTCTGCATAACGGAAGGGAAGCACTTCGCCGGTCTTGTCAGGCATTCGTATGGCATGGGCCGCGGTATTTCGCTTGTCGGATGGTATGACCGGCTCATAAGAATGTTGTCCTTGTTGGAGTGGGACTTTGATCAATCTGTATCGAACCGACCCGGGAGGTGTGTGGTTGATATGGCCGGCGGGCGTGACGGCTTCGCCAAGCTGAAGGAGCAAGGTATCGCCATTGTTCAGGGCGTTGACGGATAGTCTTGGCTGGCTAAAACCATCCTTGCCAAAGTCATAGAGGGTGTGATGGTTATCGGGCCGGCTGAGCTTTACCGGTTGTTGAAGGGTTTTGATCAGAACGAACGAAGGCAGCGCAAAGTCTTCTAATTTGTCGCCGGTACAAAAAGTCTGAACAGCGGAATAGCGACTGGTTTTGCCATCCCTGCCCCAGGTTCTGACCTTCCAGTAGTAGACGGTGGACGGCTGCAGCGCTGCTCCTTTATATAAAACGCCGATACTGTTGCGGCTGGTCTGGCGTCCGGAATTCCATACGTCAGCATGGTCATCTAACAGTAAGTCTTGCCGGGTCGATACGAGGATCTGGTACGCCGACTGAGCTTCCTGTGCTACAACCCATGAAAATGCCGGATGGCGGCTGTTTATGCGACAAAATTGAAGACTGCTGTCGGATAGGGCCTGTTTGAGCGTGGCGGGGATCTTTACGCCGTGATCATACGCCTGTTGGGGGTCTTGTAAAAGGTCGACTCTTAACGAAGACGGTGTTTGGCCGTTTGACGGCAGGTAGATAAAGGCGAAGAGCAAGAAGACGAATAAAATTTTCACGAGAATATTTAAGAAGACGAAGCGGTTGCGCACTCCCCGAAGGTATTTAAATCCCTACGTTTTCGAAACAGTAAATACGCCTCCGGTATAATAATATAAAACCACTAATCAAAAAGACTTATACTGCCACATATACATTTTTATTATATAAAAATTCGATTACTTTAGCCACAGCATTATTTCACCAACACCTGTTTTATGAAAAACAAACCTTTCCTATTCAATCTACGGGTAAGCTATGCCCGTATGGTATTACTTCTTTTTGCTGCCTTCCTTTCTGGCAAGGCGTTTAGCCAAACCACCGTTCCGTTTACGTTAGCCAACAACTCTACCTATGCCGATGCCAGCATCTATGTGGCAGTGGTTGGCCAGGTCAATGGCAACTTTGTTTGGATCGACCCTAAGACCGGCGCCGTCAATCCGATGAGCCCATCTTATAACACCGTAGCCGGCCCCGTTATCAGCGGCAATGAGGGGCCGGGCGGCAACGGGCTATATGCCAATTGCTTTGCCAAACTTAGCGACATCCCCGGCAAGACCATCAATATTCCGGGGATTGCGGGTTGTCGTATCCTGATCTCTTTCAATTCTCAGTTGTATCTGTATTTTTTTGGAGCTTCGGGGGCGCCGAGCGGGTATGCTGCACCCAACCTCGCCAATCCGACAGATCCCAACCAAGGTATACGGTTTGAGACGATCGAGCTGACCAACGCGTCAAACGGCCTTTGGGCAAACACCTCCCGTGTCGACAGCTATCAATACCCCATGGGGCTTGAAGTCTGGGGCGGCTCAGGTTTTTACCAAAAAGTGGGTGAGCTGATGACGCATGCGCAAATCCTTTCACAATGGCAGTCTACCGTGCCGGCTGAGTTTGCCAGCTGCTATGATGCGACGAATGGGATCATCCACTTCCCTTCCAAGACGGCTGCCTTTCAGAGCGGCGGAGCCGAAGCGAACTATTTTAATTCCTATGTCGACGCGATATGGACGAAGTACAGCAGCGATAACCTGGTCTTTAGCGCGGGTGATGCGGGTACCTGGACCGGACATGTGTCTGGCGGAGTGTTTACGTTTACAAGGGCTTCGGATGGACAGACCGCGACGATATCGCGTGAGCCAACCAATATCGAAGTCATGGAGGGCAGCGGCGTGATGGCCAGTGGCGGACAATGGGATCTTGTCATCCAGGCGCAGATATGTGCCGCAATCAACAGACATGCGATCGATCTGACACTTGCCGCAGGTAGTACGCAGGACTTCTCGAATGCCAATAAATACTACCAGACTTCTCCCTATAACTGGTACAGCAAGTTCTGGCATCGCAGCGACATAAGTTATAATAGCCTGAGTTATGCTTTTTGCTATGATGATGTGTTTAGTCATTCGTCAACGATCAACGCTTCTTCGCCTACAAGAGCTACGGTGACCATCGGCGGTTTTGCCGGCCTGGCTTCGGGTACGGGACCAGTCACTGTTTACAAGGACTGCAATTATGGAGGCTATGCGATCGGTCTGAATACCGGAACGTACACGCTTAGTCAGCTGAATGCGCTGGGTATCCTCAATGATGATATCTCTTCGCTGACAGTAACGCCAGGGTATAAAGTGACCCTTTACCAGAATGACAATTTTGGCGGCTCAACGCTCGTGGTGACTGCTAATGACAACTGTCTGGTTGCTGACGGCTTTAACGACATGGCCTCTTCGGTAAAGATCGAGACGGGTGTGTTCTCGACCGTCATCCAGGCGGAGGATTACACCTATATGCTGGGTGTACAGGTTGAACCAACGACCGATGTGACGGGTGTGGAAGACGTAGGGTATATCGATGCGGGGGACTGGATGTCTTATAACGTCACGATCCCGACGAC
>JAATGQ010000116.1 GCA_015654595.1 Chitinophagales bacterium
AAAGTTCGTCTAACGGTCGTATAAAGACAATAACGGCTAAATTCAGCCGTATCGGCCAGAACGACCAGATGAATTAACTTTGCGTAATGTATGAAAGGAAGTTACCTGTTGAATTGGAATGCGGTCTTCATCTGTTCATGGGGGTAATGAACGGAAAATGGAAGATCAATCTTATCTGGTGCATCCATATGGGCGTCAGAAGGCCGGGTGAATTACATCGTCGGGTACCCAAGGCCTCCCGCCGGCTATTGGATACGCAATTGCGACAGCTCGTAGATCAAGGTATTATCACCAAGACGATCTTTGATCAAAAGCCCCAGAAAGTAGAGTATGAGCTTACGGAACTTGGCGGGACCCTGATCCCTGTGATTGAAGTCACGGCCAAATGGGGCGAAAAACATCGCCATATACTGGAACCTTTATTTAGATCAAAGGAATAAAAAATACCGGCCACTGCCTGAAAAGTATAAATTTGAGCATGGATACATCAGCGCTCAGGGAAGCTTCCGGGCAGTTCCGCGTGGCTGCGATAGGGGAGAATAAATGCACCCTGGAGTCATATAACCGCAAGGATTTTTACAAGATCAGCCTGCTCACGGGTGGCTGGCCGCCCTGCCAGTTATACTATGGCGCACTCGAGCCGATCGAGGTCGGCCGGCCCGCTCTTGTATCTATCAATCCCCTGGTCCCACATTCCTGGTCAGTCCCTGAACGAACCATACCGACCGAGGGATATTTTTGTGTATTTGACGATGATTTCATTCATAAGAGTGCTCAGTTAGCTGGTTTGGCAAACCGTTTGTTCGCGGCCCAGGAGTCGCCGGTGTACTTCCCTGAAATGGCGGAATTGCAGTTTATCACCGATCTGTTTGCGCGTATGCGGAGCGATGCAGACAGCGACTATGATGACAAGGACGACCTTTTTCGCACTCACCTGAGTTTGATCTTTCATGAGACGATAAGGATACGACGTAAAGAAAACCTGGCAACGAATGGGCCATCCAGGATCGCTACGGCTTTTGTCGGATTACTCAGGGGGCAATTTCCTGTCGATCTGCCCTTACAGCCGATCAAGCTGAAAAAGGCATCGGATTTTGCAGATCGCCTGGCGGTGCATGTTAACCACCTGAATGCAGCCGTTCGGAAGGCAACGGGTAAATCTACAACCAGCCATATCAACGAGCAGCTGTTTGCCGAGGCAAAATCGCTGCTAAGTTTCACCAATTATTCCGTTGCCGAGATCGCATTTGGGCTTGGTTTTGAATATCAGAGCTATTTCAACCGCTTCTTCAGAAAACATGCCGGGACGACACCATCTGATTTTCGGAAAAACTTTGAAAAGTATAAATAGTGCTTTGAAAAGTCTTTGATCCGGATAAGGTCGGCCGGCTACCTTTGTTATTCAAAAAAACAAGCTTTTGAAAACATCATCTGAATTACGATCTACATTTCTTTTGGGCGGCGACCTGGAGATCAACCGCATGGGTTATGGCGCGATGAGGATTGTCGGCCCGCAAATATTCGGTATGCCGGAAAACCCGCAAAACTCCATCGACGTATTACGGCGTGCTGTCGAACTGGGTTTCAATTTTATCGATACTGCCGATCAGTATGGCCCCTTTACTTCCGAACAGCTGATTGCTGAAGCGCTGCATCCTTACCAGGAAAATGTGATCATCGGCACAAAAGGCGGTTTGGTTCGTTTCGGTCCCTGGGCTGATATTAATAACGATGCCAGCCCTCAACACCTGCAGGACGCGCTGGATGGCAGCTTACGTCGTCTGAAGCTGGAGCGCATCGACCTTTACCAGTTACATCGTATCGACCCGAAAGTTCCGGCAGCTACCAGTTTTGAATTTTTAGCCAGCGCACAGCGACAAGGTAAGATCAGGCATCTTGGCTTGTCTGAAGTATCGGTGGAAGAAATAAAACAGGCGCAGCAATTCTTCAACGTTGTTTCCGTGCAGAACCGCTATAGCGTACTGGAACGGCAATGGGAACCGGTACTGGAATATTGCCAATCGGAAGGGATTGCTTTTATCCCGTGGTTTCCGATCGGCGGGGGCATGACTCCAATGAACGAAAAACTACAGTCGATCGCTCATCGCAAACACGTTACGATGCATCAGTTGGCTTTAAGCTGGTTATTACATCGCAGTAACAATATCCTTCTTATCCCCGGCACTTCCAGTGTCAGTCATCTTGAAGAGAATCAGCAGGCGACTAAAATTGTGCTGGATGAAAATGAGATGGGGGAACTGGATAGTATATCATTTATTGTGAATCCTGCGGAGTGATATTTTTGGGTAAAGTGATTTATAATCAAATAATTACACCAAAAAAATATACTTACTGCAGCCATTTTTAAAATACCTGATTTCGGTGTAAATTTGGTGTAAACAACGTGATTACTATGGACAGGATCGTTCTGGAAGTGGATGACAATACGGGCAAAATCTACCGGAATTTTTCTCCGGAGAGCAAACAGCAATTTAACGAGGCTGTAGGCCTGATGCTTAAAAAGGCAGTAAACGATATGTCTTTGCCTGAGTATAAGAAGAAAATGGATGAAATCGGGTTCAAGGCCGTCGCTGCTGGCCTTACTCCTGAAATTCTGGATGAACTATTAAAGTCTGATGATTAAAATATTTGTCGTTGACACCAATAGCTTATTAAGCGCTCATCTCCTGCCATTATCCATTACACGAAAAGCATTCGATGTGGCCTTTGAAAAAGGCATATTAATACATTCCAGGGAGACTTTCAGTGAATTTATCGAGGTTTTTACCAGGCCGAAGTTTGACAAATATATTCCTCTCCAGGACCGCCTGAACATTATTAGCTTACTTGAATTAAAATCTCAACTGATAGAGATCACGGCACCTGTCATTGCGTGCCGTGATCCAAAAGATGACAAATTCTTATCGTTGGCTCTAACGGCCAAGGCTGATTGTATTATTACAGGCGATAAGGACTTACTTGTCTTACATCCCTTCAGAGAAATACCGATTCTAAATTCTGCCGATTTTTTGACCAGCTTTGGTGAAGCTCAGGAGTCAAACCTGAAAGCTTTCGATCTGTAATCGAAAGGGACTTACAGTGTTTTTACACCGCCGTCGATCACCAACTCGGAGCCTACCATATAACTGGAAGCGTCGGAGGCGAGAAAGAGGAAACCTTCTGCTACTTCCCGGGAAGTGCCAAGGCGTTTGGCGGGAATGATAGATGTCATATAAGCCTTAATGCCTTCGAGTTGTTCCTGCGGGGC
>JAATGQ010000067.1 GCA_015654595.1 Chitinophagales bacterium
AGCGCCTTATTGAAGGCATTTTCAGCCTCGACATATTTGCCTTCCCGAACCAGTAGTTCCGCGTAGTCTTGTTCGAGGATAGTATAAAGAACGGGATTATGAACGGAGTCGATAAGCATTGCCGCCTTATCGAACCAGGCTCTGGCAGAACGATTGTTGGCTGCAGATGCGCCGTCGTCACGGCTCATGACAGAATAGGCCAGCGCAATAAAAACCATCGCACGGGTCGTGTCGTCCAGGCGCGGAGACCATTTTGAGGCGAGATCGAATCGATCCTGGCCGAGCAGCATGTCTACTTTCAGTAGCTGTATATTGTTGAATAAGGTTTGTGGATATCCGGGACCGCAAGCCTGCTCGGCTTCTTTTATGTACCTGTTTGCCCGTGCTGTATCGTCTGCCGCTTTAATGGGCCTGTAAGTGTAAAGATTTGCAAGAGTAGTTAGTGTGATGATGCGGTCTATACCCGTATCGGAAGCCAGCTGTTTCAGCAATTGTTTTTCCCCGGCAGTACTTACGGGCGTGGACCAGTGCGCGAACTGCGCATGACAAGGTCTTGCAGAGATCAGGAAAAGCACCGATAAATTCATGAGCAGGCGGATACAGGCACAACCTGGGCGATGCGCTTTCAATAAAGATATTGCCTGTTCACGATTCATTCCCGATGGAAAGATAGGTATTCCGTTGAGTTATTGATCGTTTGGAACTGGGTTTATTCTAAAGCAGACAACTGGCGAAATATCGATACTTCCCGGATCGACTATCGATATTTCGTTACCTCCTTTTGTCCTGCACAAAAGGAGATCTTTGCAGGACGCGGATCTCACTGTTGATGGCATGGGTTTTGGAAAAAACTTCCTACAAACCAAATTTACTTAACATGAACTGTGTGATCGTAGACAACGATGCCAGTGACCGGGCGAGGCTGGTACAGTTAGCCCGACAGACAGACAGTCTTAGCATCGAGGCGGAATATGGAACCGCAATGGAAGCCTACCAGCATTGCTGCGGTCAGCGCGTAGACCTGCTTTTACTGGATATCGAAACACCAGACATCTCGGGTTTGGAATTGAGCCGTCTTTTGAAGGATACTGCTATTCCCATCGTGTTTACTACGGTCAGGAAAGATTATGCGGCGGAAGCTTTCGAGCTTAATGCGGTGGATTTCATTCTCAAGCCTATCAACGGCGATCGCTTCCTGCAGGCTATCGACAAAGTGCGCAGTCGACAGATGACGCAAAACTGTGTTACCCCTCCCGACGAAGACTATCTTTTCATACGGGATTGTTCGATATTGCGAAGACTACGGTTGGATGATGTCCTGTTTGCGGAAGCGACAGGAGACTATGTCAAATTGCATACAAAGGAAAGAAATTATTCGGTGCACATCACCTTCAAGGGCCTCGAACAAAGGCTGCCCCCAGGAAGGTTTGTCCGGGTTCACAGATCTTTCATTGTTGCATTGGATAAGATCGATAGCCTTCAGGATGGCGGGATCTTTATCGAAGGGAGGTTCGTTCCAGTGGCAGATACTTACAGACGGGCTTTGAATCAAAGGATACGCGTCATGTAGTTGTTTATAAAACCCGCGGGCTGCGCCGAAGATATCCCGCGGGCTGTTTTTTATTATCCCAAATATTTCTTCAGTTCGGCTGCTGCATGGAGAATGAGCGATTTTGTCTGAGGAATCTCAGCCATGCCATTCAGCATGCCAAAGTCATGTACCACGCCATTATAGCGCACTGTAGTGACGGTTACACCTGCTTCGGCTAGCCGGCGGCCATATGCTTCTCCCTCATCACGCAGGATATCGTTTTCGTCCACCTGTATTAAGGCCGGCGGAAGTCCCTTGAGCTGGTCGGGTGTCGCTTGAAGAGGGGCGGCATAAATTTCTTTTCGTTGTTTGGGATCGGTAGTGTACTGGTCCCACATCCATTTCATTACCGCAGTGGTCAGAAAGCGTTGTTCAGCAAATTCTACATAGCTGTCCTGGCTGAAGCTGGAGTCCGTCACCGGCCACATCATAATCTGAAGCTTTATCTCAGGTCCGCCTTTATCCTTGGCCATAAGACTGGTGACGGCAGTCATGTTTCCTCCTACGCTATTACCCACGACCGCCAGCTTCTTTCCGTTCACCCCGATTTCTTCCCCATGCTCGGAAACCCATTTCGTGGCGGCATAGATCTCATTGATCGCCTGGGGGTATTGGGCCTCCGGCGAAGGGGTGTAATTAATAAATACAGCCGTGTATCCGGAAGCTGTCACTAGGTCCCTTACAAGACGTTTATGCGTGGGATAGTCGCCAAGGATCCAGCCCCCGCCGTGAATAAAGATGAAAACGGGGCCATCCTTTTTCACACCTTCGGGCGCTACAATATTCAACTTTACTGTATGACCGTCCGCCGTGATGGTCTTATCAGACTCTATGATGCCGGAAAGATCCACATGAACAGATGCCTGCGCATTGATAAGAACGTTACGGGCATCTTGCTTGGATAGTGTTTCCAGACCCGGCCCGCCTGCATTGAGCGGGGTTAAAAATGTTTTTACTTCCGGGCTCAATCGTTCGTCGTTGAGGTAATCCGGTGCTTTTTGTGCCATGATAATATTTTTTTATTTGGAGAATAGTGTCACTCTCTTTGTTAAATATATTATCAGTAAACCCCGGGAGTCTCGATTTTCGTCGAGTACGGCAAAACTATCGTTGAATAGGGGATTTTAATGGGTTGTCTGGAATAGGTAAGACTGCCTATTCAAAGTCGGTCGATAAGCTTCTGTCTTTTCCTTCTACAATAGCCGCGAGCTGATTTTCGTAGTAGGCAGTTGCTCTGGCATATGCGTCCTGCCCCAATACTAATGAAGGGGCGGTTTTTCCATTTCGACGGCTTCCGGTAATAAGACAGTATCTTCGCGCTCCAAACACAACCTTATGCAAAAGATCATGCTCCTCGGTTCCGGTGAATTAGGCAAAGAGTTCGTTATAGCCGTAAAACGACTCGGACAGTATGTCGTCGCCGTCGATTCTTACAACGACGCCCCAGCACAGCAGGTAGCCGATGAACGTGAAGTGATCAATATGTTAGACGGCGCCGAGCTGGACCGCATCGTCGCCAAACACAGTCCAGACCTCATCGTTCCGGAAATAGAGGCGATAAGAACCGAGCGGTTTTACGACTACGAAAAACAAGGGATCCACGTCGTCCCCAGCGCCAAAGCAGCCAATTTCACCATGAACCGCCGCGCCATCCGTGATCTGGCGGCAAAAGAGCTGGGACTTCGCACAGCGAACTATCGCTATGCCGGCAGCCTCGATACTTTAAAGGAAGCCGTCGCATCCGTAGGCATCCCCTGTGTGGTAAAGCCGCTGATGTCCTCCTCGGGAAAAGGACAGTCGGTCATAAAATCAAAAGATGACATCGAAAAGTCCTGGAACTACGCACAGACCGGCAAACGCGGGGACCAGGCGGAAGTCATCGTAGAAGCCTTTGTCAACTTCCATTCGGAAATAACGCTCCTGACGGTGACCCAACAGAATGGCCCTACGCTGTTCTGCCCGCCCATCGGGCATCGCCAGGAGCGCGGAGACTACCAGGAAAGCTGGCAGCCTGCCGTCATCGACGAAGCTCATCTGCAGGAGGCAAAGGAAATGGCGGCACGGGTAACCGAAGCGCTGACCGGAGCCGGAATCTGGGGTGTCGAATTCTTCCTGGCCGATGAAGGGGTTTATTTCTCCGAACTATCACCCCGCCCGCATGACACGGGTATGGTGACGCTTGCAGGCACACAAAATCTTTCTGAATTCGAGCTGCATGCCCGCGCTGTATTGGGCTTGCCCATCGTAGAGATCACACAGGAACGCAGCGGCGCCAGCGCCGTGATACTCGCGGACAAAGAAGGCAGCCAGCCGACTTTTACAGGAGTAGAAAAAGTACTCAGCCAGCCAAAAACGGATATCCGTCTCTTCGGCAAGCCCACCACAAGACCGTATCGGCGCATGGGAGTCGTGCTCACCTACGATCGCCCCGACGCCGACGTCCGGCAGGTCAAACAAAGAGCGATCCAACTGGCCAAAGCAGTGAAGGTGGACACGCCGGGAAAGTAGCCAACGCCAACATTATTCCCGTCCAGCATTATACCCGTCCTGGAGCGAAGCCGCTGCGGGCTAAAACAAAAATCTTCCCTGGTTTGTAAGGATTGTGGCCTATGAGCGACTAAGCAGTTGAAACCGGTATCAAGCCGGTGGCTATTTTTCTAAAAATCAAATGTAATACATTGAAAAAGATTGTTTTAGGTGCTTTGCTGTTAATGACTGCAACACATTTTGCCCTCGCCTTACCCATTACAGGGGGAAAAATCGTTGTCGGGAACAAACTGGATACGGCCACATTTGCAACCGGCTGTTTCTGGTGTACAGAGGCCATGTTCAAAGAATTGAAGGGCGTGGTGAGTGTAACGCCAGGCTTTAGTGGAGGCCATACGGTCAATCCAAGCTATGAAGAGGTTTGTACCGGAACGACAGGGCATGCCGAGTCCTGTAACATCGTTTATGATCCCATGAAGATCTCTTTTGACGAACTGTTGGAGGCTTTTTTTACCGCACATGACCCGACCCAGTTAAACCGACAGGGAAATGATGTGGGTACACAGTATCGTTCAGCCGTTTTTTATCATAATGAAGAGCAAAAACAGAAGGCGGAATACTATATCAAAAAGATAAACGAGGAAAAAGCCTATCCCCAACCTGTAGTGACCCAGGTAGTTCCCTTTAAGGTATTTTATAAAGCAGAAGACTACCACAAAGACTACTATGCCAGAAACGGAGAGGCGCCTTATTGTAAATATGTCATACAGCCCGAAGTGGAAAAGTTCAAAAAGATATTCGCCGGGAAGCATTTATTGAAAAACAATTGATCAAGACCATGAAAGCTATTCTCACAACCATATTACTCGTGCTGACAGCTTCTGCCGGTACGTTTGCCCAGTATCTGAAGTCAGATAGCGGACACGAAAAGAATCCTTACTATTCCAACACCGACACAAAAAAATTGAATGTGTCGAATGCGGAATGGAAAAAGATATTGCCCCCGGCACTATATGCCACAGCTCGCCAGCAGGCGACGGAGCCGGCCTTCACGGGAAAATACTGGAACCAGGATATCAAGGGAACATATTATTGCGCTGTTTGCGGCAATAAGTTGTTCCGGTCAGATGCTAAGTTTTCAAGCACCTGCGGATGGCCCAGCTTCTTCGAACCAAGCAGGGAAAACAGCGTAACATACAGGGACGACCATTCCTACGGGATGGACCGCACGGAAGTGCTTTGCGCGCGCTGTGGATCGCATCTGGGGCATATTTTCGACGACGGGCCGCCGCCAACCCATAAGCGTTATTGCATGAACTCTATATCGCTTGATTTTCAGCCGGACAAGTAAGAAGTGTCGGCCACGGTCTCCACTTAGCGATCATCCGGATGGGGCCGATACATCCGGAAACGGTTAAGCTCTCCCGATATCGGCCTGTTGATCCTGCGGGTATAACTCGTATAATTATTACCTTTCAGCATGCATCTGGAATTCCATCCTCCCGAAGAACTTCGTGATACCATAAAATGCTTTTGGTATGACAGAAGCGATTTCGGAGAAGAGCAATCAAGTTTTGAAGTAATGCCTGACGGCTACGCCGAAATCATTTTTCATTTCGGAAGCGGCTGCTGCATTTCACGCAACGGCGATATACAGCCATTACCATCACCCTTTATGATGGGGCTGCTCAATCAGCCCGCTGTCTTTTATACAAAAAATCGTTTTGAAGTTATTGCTGTCAGGTGCTATCCGTGGACCGTTTTTGATCTATTGGGACTTCCATCGGGGAAAGAGGGCGTTCGCGTATTTGAGCATCCCGTTGCTCAGCTTCAACCCAGGTTGAGCGAGGCGATTCAAGCCGGTAAGATAGAGGAGGCGATAGCCCAGGTAAGACAGTATTTTCTGGAGGCTCGCTCACAGGTCGCTGCTGATAGTATGTTGTCCAAGGCTGGCGTGGCGATGCGGAAAGCCAACGGCGCCATTCCGGTAAGCGAGGTCGCCGCGGCGGCCCACGCGACAGTTCGTACACTGGAGAGAAACTTCAAACAGTCTTCGGGTCACACCGTCAAGGACGTAGCTGCGCTGATCCGCTTCGAACAGGTGCGTAATAAGTTATGGGTCCATCCCGATACCAACCTTGCCGGTCTGGCGCATGAGCTGGGCTACGCCGATCAATCCCACCTGAGCAGAGAATTCCGACGGTATAGCGGAACCACTCCTGCTGCATTTGCGCGAAAGATGAAACAAAAGCAAAAAGCCCTGGGCGGCGATTTTGTCGCGTTTATACAATCCTAGCCGGAGATCATTCTTCAACTTTGTGTCTCAATCGTTCTATATGAAAGACACACAAAATAACTCCGTTCCCGATGTGATCATCTCTGGCGCAGGCCCCGTTGGCCTGTTCCTCGCCTGTGAACTTGCCCTGGCTAAATGTTCAGTGCTGATCCTGGAAAAGGCCGCGGATCCGCAATCACCGCTGAAGCAAATCCCTTTCGGCATGAGAGGTCTCTCAGCTCCCACTATAGAAGCATTTTACCGCCGGGACCTGCTACAATACCTCGAGCTTCACAAAAAGCTTAAGAACCCGCATCAAAATGCCAAACAAGGGGCTCAACGCCAGGTTGGCCACTTTGCCGGTATTCCATTTTTGGAAGGCGACGTGGACTCTTCACAATGGAAGTATCGTCTGCCCAGCTCGACGGGGACCAGCATACTTTCCGAAATGCAGGAAGTCGAAACGGTATTGACGAATCGCGCGCAAGCTCTTGGTGTAGACATCAGGCGAGGGATCGCCGTTACCGGCTTTCATCAGACAAAGGACGAGGTCACCGTCCACACCGCCGATGAAACCTTCAAATGCAAATGGCTTGTGGGCTGTGACGGAGGCCGTAGTGTGGTCCGGAAGCTTGCAGGTATTGAATTTGCTGGTACCGAGCCAGAGTTTACAGGCTATACCGCTAAGGTAGACATCGCCGACCCCGAAAAGCTCAGCCCTGGCCGCAACGTGAGACCAACGGGCATGTACCTGCAGTCCCAGCCGGGATTTATCATCATCCAGGATTTCGACGGCGGTGCCTTTCATGGCTCTGAGAAACCGATCACGGCCGAACACTTACAGGAAGTGTTACGTCGTGTCTCGGAGACCGACGTCACAATCACTGCCGTGCATACAGCTACAACATGGACCGACAGGGCCCGACAAGCCGTGGCCTACCGTAACGGGCGGGTCTTCCTGGCCGGCGACGCCGCACACATCCATGCACCCTTGGGAGGACAGGGACTCAACCTTGGACTGGGCGATGCGATGAACCTCGGCTGGAAACTCGCCGCAACTATTCAGGGCAGAGCCCCCGAAGGCTTGCTGGACAGCTATTTTGCCGAACGATATCCAATTGGCGTCGGGGTCTTGGATTGGTCGCGCGCCCAGGTTGCTATCATGAATCCCGATCCGGCAGCCCGTGCACTAAACGCGATCTTCCGCGATATAATGACTACGCGTGACGGCGCAACCTATTTTGCGGGACGTGTATGGGGTATTAATACACACTACGATCTTGCTGGCGACCACCCCTTGACAGGCCACAGTGTTCCCAACTTTGAATTCGAAGAGGGCACGACGATCGGCGAATTAATGCGTGACGGCCATGCGATACTGCTTGACTTTACCGCAACTCCATCGCTCAAAGCCTTGACGGATAAGTATGGCCAACAGATCAGATATGTCTCCAGCCGCGCAAAGGATCAGCTTGGTCTGAGTGCTTTGCTCATACGACCCGATGGGTTTATCGCCTGGGCCGCAGACAACGACATAGACCATCACCAACTTCAAAATGCCATCGCCCGCTGGTTTGTATAAATCCATCTTATGAAAAATCCCTTACTCGTCATTTTTACCGCCATCGCTCTTGATGCGATCGGTATAGGACTGATCTTTCCTATCCTGCCGGGCTTGCTCCAGGATGTAACCCACACCGGCAATGTGGCGCCCTATATCGGAATCACGACTGCTCTTTACGCCGTTATGCAATTCATTTTTGCACCCGTACTTGGCGCGCTCAGCGACAGACTGGGACGCCGTCCGGTGCTGCTGATCTCGCTTGGAGGAGCAGCCGTCAGCTATATAATGATGGCCTCGGCGTCAAATCTTTGGCTGCTATTGGTTGGACGCGCTATAGCAGGGCTTACCAGCGCAAACATGGCCGTAGCAACAGCCTATATCACCGATATCTCTCCAGAAGACCAGCGGGCTGGCCGCTTCGGCGTTTTCAACGCGATGTTTGGAATAGGCTTTATTGTCGGCCCCGTTCTCGGCGGCTTGCTCGGCGATTATTGGCTTCGGCTTCCCTTTATCGTTGCCGCTGGTTTGAATACCTGCAATATGCTGCTTGCTTTCTTCGTACTCCCCGAGTCGCGCAAACGCAAAAAAGAAAAACTAAACCTGACCGCATTAAATCCCCTGTTGCCGATGAAATGGGCTTTCTCTATGAAACGCCTGGCGCCCTTGATCCTGGTCTTTTTTATTTTCAGCTTTTCGGGTGAGGTATACGGCACCTGCTGGGCACTATGGGGCGCCGATACGTTTAAATGGAACGGCCTATGGATTGGCCTTTCGCTTGGCGCTTTCGGTATTTGCCAGTCGCTGGTGCAGGCTTTTCTTACACGGCCTGCAGTCAAAATGTTAGGAGAGCGGCCCGCGGTATTTACCGGTCTTGCCTTTGCCTGCCTCGCGGGGATTGTGATGGCGCTGGCCAGGCAAAGCTGGATGATCTTTGCGATAATGCCTGTCTTCGCACTTGGAGGGATTGGCACACCCGCCCTGCAGTCGCTGGCGACAAAGCAGGTCGGAAAAGAACAGCAAGGGCAGTTTCAGGGGGTATTGACTTCCGTGATAAGCCTGTCGGCTATTATAGGGCCGCTGGTTTTTTCTTCGATCTACTTTTTAGTTCGTAAAGTTTGGCCCGGAGCCATCTGGCTCTCCAACGTCGTTGTATTGGTCATTATCGTGCCGGTAGTGCTTGACATCACCACAACGCCATTTGGTTGCACCAATGTACGAAAAAGATCGTAATGATCAGGGTCTCTTTATGCCGACTGCAATACGGCCGGACTGCTTGCCGGCTTTGCGGTCTGTTTAAGCCTGTTTTGTCTGAACCTGTCGATCTTCTGTGTTACCAACACCGACAACCCATAAGAAAAGACCACCGTCCCGATAATGACAAGAACCTTGTTTACCTCGACGTGATGATTGAACTTATTAAAGACATTCAGCAGGGTATAAATGCAGAATTCGTGAGCGATATACAATTCGTAAGAAAAGTCGCCGATCTTTTTGTCCAGCCTGACCCTTTTGAATTTTTCGAAAATGAAGGGTAGTATAAAGGAGAAACCCGCCATCAGCAATGTCAGTTGAAAATGATCTCCCAACATGGGGGAAAAGGCGAAGATAACCACCAGGAAGGAAATATAAAGTACCGTCGACCAGCGATAGGTCAGTTTTGCGCTGATAGCAGCAAACCAATCCGACTTATAAAATCTATAGCTCGAGATCCCGAGGATAAAAAACAACAGCTCTGCGGGGAAGAATCGATATGTCCAAGGATCATTAACCAATCCATTCTTATAAAGCGCTATTTTGATCGAAAGACTGACAGCCCCGATCAGCAGCAGCGGTATAGTCTTCAGCTTGTTTAAAAAAGGAGCGATCAGATAGAACATTAGCTCCAACGCTATGCTCCATGCCTGTGGTACGACCAGGAGCCGGATCAGGACCGGGTTGCTATCCTGAAAATTTGTGGTGAACAACAACCGGGAATGGCCATTGGCTTTTAAAAACAATAGCAGGTCCTGACCAAAAATTGTAATATTGGTCAGTAAGATCGCTGCCAGCGAAGACCCCGGGATCTTATCCCTGGCAGAAATGATCTTGCCGACCATTCCACTCTCATAATTGTGGGTAGTTAGAAAATACACAGCTGAAGACACCAGCGTAATAAGAACAACCACAAGATAAGCCGGATAGATCTTCAGAAACCTGTTGGTGATAAACAAGGAATAGGAGTTATACTTCTCCGAGAGGATCATCGCCATGTAGAATCCAGAAATAATAAAGAATAATTCCACGGCAACGGGCGGGTCAACTAATTTATAACCGAATAATCCTCCAATGTGCCCGATTAATACGGAGAGAGCAAGAAGTAAACGTATAATTCCCATTTTAAGATATTGGTTTTCATAATATTAGGCTAATTAACAGCGATGGCTGCTCCCCAATCGCTCGTGAAATTAATAACGAATTTCCTATCTTCCAACAATTAAGCTGCAAACCCTGCCGCATGCCGCAAGCGCTGATCATTCCCATCTTCCGGGATTTATACAGTATATCAGCTTTCCCGGTGCTGAAACCTAAGCCGCTTTCCGCGTATACGCCCTTACGGTAAGGATGGAGAAGACTGTCATTATCACAACCCCTCCCACAAGACTCAGCCAAAAGTCTGTACCCGTCTTACCCTGTTCTAACAACATCCTGATGGCATTCACAAGACGCGAAACGGGATTGACAGTTGCAAACCACTTTAGCGGCCCGGGTAATGTATTGACAGGGACAAAGGCGTTGGACAGAAAGGTCAGCGGAAAAAGGATCATCATCGATATGCCCTGTACGCCGGCCGCGGATTTGGCGATCACGCCAAAGAAGGCGAACATCCAGCTTACACACCAGGAGAAAACGATGGCCAGCAGACTTGCTTCCAGCACACCCGTGAACCCCGCATGAGGACGCATCCCCATGATATAACCCATCGTGAAAGTAAGAACGGTAACGATGATATACCTTATCGCATCTGCTATAAGGGCGCCCGCCAGCGGAGATATACGCGCGATCGGCAACGAACGAAATCGGTCAAACACTCCCTTATCCATATCCTCTCTCAGGTTCACCCCGATCGCAACCGAACCCGTAAGCACCGTCTGGGCAAGAATACCCGGTATCACAATAGGAAGATAGGTATGCACATTACCCGCGATAGCACCCCCAAAGAGATAGGCAAACATGAGGGTAAATAAGATGGGCTGAACGGTCACATCGATCAACTGCTCAGGTGTCCGCCGCACTTTTATCAGGCCGCGATAGGCCATTATCAAGGACTGCCGCACAGTCAGGGCAATCGTGGTCGATTTGCTGATTTGTTTGTCTGCGAAATGCATGAGAGTAAGTTTAATTTTCGACTGTTGTTGTTGGTTCGGTTGGATGACCTGTGAGCGTAAGGAAGACCTCGTCGAGACTGGGGGATTTAACGCTTACGCTGGAAAGAACGATGCGCGCGTTGCGCAAAGCAAGTAAAAGATCGGTGATGACCTCCGCATCGGCGAGCGGCGCTGTGATGAGATCTGTCGCCGTCACGTGGACTTCCGTCATTAGAATTTGGGAGATGATCTCTGTTGCAAAAGATATGTTTTCGCGGTCGGCTACCTCCAGTTCAAGCGAGGCCCGGCCTACTTTGGCCTTCAGCTGTGCCGGCGTTCCTTCGGCGATGACCTTGCCGCGATCGATGACCGCAATCCTGTCGGCGAGTTGATCGGCCTCATCCAGGTATTGTGTGGTTAAGACAACCGTCGAACCTTCGTCTACAAGACGCCGGATTGTATTCCACATTTGATTACGGGTTCTGGGATCGAGACCAGTCGTGGGCTCGTCGAGGAAGATAAGGGGCGGCTGGTTGATAAGACTGGCAGCGAGATCGAGCCTGCGCCGCATACCGCCGGAATACTGGCCAAGAGGACGCTTCGCAGCTTCCGTAAGACCAAATTCTTCCAGCAGCTCGGTTGTTTTGCGACGGGCATCCCGGCTGCTCAATCCCAGGAGCCGGGAAAAAATAAAGAGGTTTTCGGTCGCCGATAATTTCTCATCGACAGAAGCGTATTGGCCGGTCACGCCAATCAGCTGGCGGACGATATGACTATCTTTTACAACATCATACCCAAAGATCTTTGCCGAGCCCCGATCCGGCCTGAGCAAGGTGGCCAGCATCCGGATGGTCGTGGTCTTGCCGGCGCCATTAGGGCCTAATACGCCGTAGATACCGCCCGCAGGGATCGACAGGTCAACACCATTCACGGCATAGTTGTCGCCGAATATCTTGACAAGATCCTGCGCTTGTACCGCTGTTGCAGAAAGTTTGTTCGAATTCATAGTATATAACTTATGAACACGAAACTAAGCCGACAGGGACTTGTCTGAAATCGTCTATCGGGCAGCTGTCCGGACCTGCCGGTTAACGGCGTCCTTTTCTCGGTGACGCCGTCGGCGAACCCCTTTTCCGATACCTGTTTTTTACCCCTGCCGGCTTGTCGACCAGATCGGCTGTGCGCTCATCGTTCAGCCAGGCCAAACCACATGTTTGGCGACTGCACAAATCATCCTGCTTATTTCAAATGGATGCCTTTACAGTTCTCGTATTCCCCCGTCGAGCAGGATCTCTGCTCCTAACATGAAACTGGAGTCATCCGAAGCGAGATAGACTGCGGCCGCGGCAATTTCGTCCGGGGTGCCGACCCGTTTGACGGGTGTAAAGCCGCCCATGGCTTCCTTCATCGCATTTGCTTCGGCTTCCGAGGAAGCAACGGTACTGAAGACCGGCGTATCGATTGGTCCAGGACTCAGCGTATTGACACGGATCCTGCGCGAAAGAAGGTCCGCCGAAAAACTCCTTGCCAGAGACCGCACCGCGGCTTTTGTAGCCGAATAGGCCGAGTGATTAGGAACGCCTTTTCCATTGACCATCGAAGAGATCAGGATGATGGATGCCCCGTCTTTTAAAGCGGAAAGGGCCTTTTGAACGCTAAAGAAGGCGCCCTTGAAGTTGATATCGCTTACCTTGTCGAATTGCTCTTCGGTCAGGTCTGCTACAGAGCCCAGAACATACACACCGGCATTGACGACCAGCGTGTCAATTTTACCGAGTTTTGATTCCACGGTCTTATAAATTCGTACAAGATCGGTCAGGTTGGAGACGTCTCCTTGTATTCCGATGCTGTCGGCCCCTATTTCTTTGAGCGCTTTATCGATCGCCGCCTGATTACGGCCGGTAATGGCAACTTTAGCTCCTTCCCTTGCAAAACGTTTAGCTATCCCCAGTCCTATACCGCTGCTACCACCGGTAACAACAGCAACCCTGTCTTTTAATTTGTCTGACATATTTGTGTGTTTAATTACACAGCAAAGCTACCAGCAAATCAAAGCCGTAAAAATGAACTATCTTAATAAAAGTATGTGAACTACTTCACCTTTTTCTTCACCTTGTCATTTCGGATCTTGGAAAGAAATTCCCTGGTCATATTGAGATAGGAGGCAAGCGCATATTGTGGAAGTCGTTGCGCCACCTGCGGAAACTGCTCTATAAACTCGTTGTACCGCTGTTCTGCATTTTGCGTAAGATTAGACGTGATACGACGGGCATAGAAAGCGGCGGACTTTTCTGCCATCATCCGGAATAGCGTTTCCAGTTGATGGTCCGATGCCTTCAAACGCCGCTCGCTTTCATAATCAATTTGCATTATCACGCTATCCTCGATCGCTGCCACAAACGTAGTCGCCGGCGTTTGATAGATATAGCTGTTATAATCTGATATCCACCAGTCCTCTATCGCAAACGAGATGGTATGATCGTTGCCTTCGTTGTCGATCAGATAGGAACGGAAAGCCCCCTTTAATACATATAGCCGATATTTCGCGACAAACCCCGGTTGTATTACGAACTGCTTTTTCTTCACATGCACCATTTTAAATGCAGCAAGCAGCCGCTCGAGATTTTCCGGATCGAGCTTTATCTTTTTAGAGATATTTACAATGAAAGGCGCGATATCTTCCATACCGCAAGGTATCCAATTTTCCTGTATTGCTGCCTCAACTGCTGCAAACCCAAGACGGTTGCTGTCGGATTGCGGAAGTTTGTCGATTGCGGTCACTGCCACCCCCCAGGGTATTGACCCCCCAATGCTCGACATATTTCCCATCGCGGATCCGGCCCGGCTTTTGCTGCTAACCCCCACAATATGAACCAGCCATACAAAAATCCGACGTTCAGCAACATTTACGAAATGCTTTTCTGTGACCAGCCCGGCCTCTTTAAGAAAGAGCAGCCGGAGCTCGTTTATCCGTTCAGCGTTCTTTTCGCAGACCCCTTGGATACAGTCGAACTCGAAGCGCTGGCAAAAGACGAGACCATGGAGTCGAGGGTAAGAGTCCTGGCCTGTAATACATTGTTGAGCCAGGGCATAAAGCCGGCGAAAAAAACACTGCTTGGCGTTATCGTCGAAGTAGGCCTGCCCGGCGGACTCGACGTGCTGGCTGCTTATGCGGATGGCCGCGCCCGTTATATCAATTATGCCGAAAAACTGCTGATCTGGGAAAACGAAACAAGAGAATCCGCGGAGCTGATCACCAAACTCTTCGACGCCGCAAGCCCGGTCGTCAAACAGATCGGCCCCTGGGATCAGCCTCGCCTGTCCTTTCCGGAAGAAGGGATGGTCCGCCTCAGCTTTCTTGTTTCCGACGGTCTTTATTTTGGCCAGGGCCCCTTTACGGCATTGGCAAAAGACCCGATGGGCGCCCCCGTTATACAGGCAGCGGTGCAACTGATGACTTATCTGACCACATACAGCAAAGAATAAACTTAGCCAGCGGCTTTTGCCTATATTTGAACCCCTGCCAATAGCAGTCAATAAATTAAAATAAACGGTCAAAAACGATGAAAATTACTTACTACGGACATGCATGTTTTTCAATTGTCGCAGGTGGCAAGACTATCCTGTTCGACCCATTCATTTCCGGTAACGAACTGGCAAAGGATGTAAAAATCGACGAGGTCAAGGCAGACTATATCTTCGTTTCTCATGGTCACGGAGACCATATGGCGGACACCGTAACCATCGCCAATAATACCGGTGCTACAGTTGTAGCCAGCTACGAGCTGTATAGCTATTTTTCAAAACAAGGCCTTCAAAAGGTCCAGCCTCTCAACCCCGGCGGTAAATTCAACTTTGACTTCGGTACAGTAAAAGGAACTCCAGCTATCCACTCCAGCAGCTTCCCCGATGGCAGCTACGCCGGCGTCGCAAATGGCTTTGCATTCAAAACAGCCGATGGTAACTTCTACTATAGCGGCGATACCGCTCTTACTTTGGATATGACCCTCGTCGGCAAATGGGCCAATATCGATTTCGCAGTATTCCCTATCGGCGATCTGCTGACCATGGGCATCGAAGACGCTATCGAAGCAGCCAAACTCGTCAACACCAAAAAAGTCTTTGGCGTTCATTACGATACTTTTGGATTTATCAAGATCGATAAAGCAGCTGCGATCGAAGAATTCAAAAAGGCAGGTATTGCGCTGACCCTCCTGAACATCGGCGGGACAGGCAATATATAACCTTCGCAATACATTGAGAAAGAGGCTGTCGGAAAAAAGCAGACAGCCTCTTTTCCAATTATGTCCGGCAAAGATTTCTTTGCCGGTGAGAATCCGCTCGAAAGGCGGATTTTTCGTTGGCATGAATTTTTTATACTTATCCCAAAGGCCCAACAATCATGCTACAACAGGAAGTAACCATTAATATAACCGATGCTTCACTTCCAGCGGATATCACGATTCCCGATCAGGCCCGCGGAATGATCATCTTTGCATATCCCTGCAGTAACAACCGGAACAATCCACGGACTATGCTTACGGCAGAGCTGTTTCATAACCGTAACATGGCTACCCTTGTCACAGATCTGCTTACTCCGGTAGAGGACGAGCTGTATGAGAACAGATACAATATCCCTCTCCTGAGCAAAAGACTGATATGCATAGCCGAATGGGCACTACAGCAGCCGGAATTGATGGCGCTGCCCGTTGCGTACTTTGGCGCGGGGGCAGGCGCAGCTGCCGCACTGCAAGCGGCCGTTCTGCTCGACAGTCATATAAAGGCCGTCATAAGCCGCGGCGGTCATCCAGATCTCGCCGGTCCCGCACTGCAAAATGTAAAAGTGCCAACCTTATTGATCATCGGCTCCCTCGATACCAGGATTCTGGACTCTAACAAAAAAGCCTTCGAGCTGCTCGCTGGAGAAAAAAAGATGGAATTTGTACAAAACGCGTCGCACCTCTTCGACGAACCCGGCGCACTTCATAAAGTGGTAACGCTGACCGCAGATTGGATTAACCAGTTTATCGCTGCAAGTTGAGCCGGACCGTAGTATCTTTGCCGCGACAAAAGCGGATACTATGACAGACGAAATAAGCCAAAAACTCGAAAAGTTAACCAACCTCAGCTCTGGATTTAAAGCATATCTCTACGATTGCGACGGAACCCTGGCTGATAATATGGAAGCCCACAAGCAGACCTATATCCAGGTTGCCGCTGAAAAAGGTTTTGACCTCAACGGCGATATCATCGATGAACTCGCCGGCTGGCCGGTACTCAAAGTGATCGAAGAGATCAACAACCGATATCATACCAACTTTGATCCACAGGAATTTAAAGACAAAAAATACGCGCTGTTCCTTGGACAGCATATCCAGGATACAAAGCCGATCGTACACGTCGTCGAACATTTGAAAGCACATGCCGGAAAGGTTCGCATTGGTGTCGTCTCCGGAGGCGGACGCGAGGCGGTATCCAGAACCCTCGAAGTCCTGGGAATCGACCACCTGGTTGAAGTCATGGTATGCTCCGGGGAAATCCTTCGCGGGAAACCATACGCCGACCCTTTTTTGAAAGCCGCGGATGAATTGGGAGTAAAGCCGGACGAATGCCTTGTTTTCGAGGATGGACACGCGGGTGTTTTGGCGGCAGAAGCCGCTGGAATGAAGTGGGTAAGAATAGATAAAATATAGCCTTTATTGGTTATATTTGTTTATGCTGATACGTATCCTAAACTTTGCAGGACTTACCTCAGCCATGCTTATTCTTGCAGCTCCTTTGTCGAGGTGCTATAAGAATACTTCCCAGGGTTATTACGGCAGCGGTGATACGGTATTCATAACGACAGATACCAACGTCGATCTTAGCAAAGGACTCGTCGTTTATTATCCATTTCATGGAAATGCTGCCGATTCCAGCGGCAATCACAACGACGGAACCCTCATGGGGAACGTACAGTTTACCAGCGACAAAGACAATCACTCCAATAATGCGGCTTTGTTTGACGGCTCCTCCGGTTATATCCAGCTCGACGACGCCGGCAATCTCTCGCCGGCCAATTTTTCCATCGCGCTGCAGTTCTATACGACAGATACCGTTCTACAGGATCTCTGCTCCAAGATCAATTTCTCCAACTCCAATAGCATAACCTGGGGGCTTGCCCTGTTCAATTACAATACTCTCTATAAGGACTATGCGAGTTTTGCTGTACGCAGCCCGGACTCCGCCTGCGGAAAATTTGATCCGGTTCAACTCGACGATCTTGTTTATTCGATGATTCCCATTGAAAAGGAAACGTGGTACCAGCTGACCTGCGTATTCGATGAGCACGGAGTAGAAAAGTTATATCTCAACGGTATCCTGCACAACGCGATCACCCGGCCTTTTACACAGGCCAAACAATGCACCGATGCATCGATACTACTCGGGGCCTGGTATCAGGCAGCGCCGCTGTATTTCAAAGGAAAGATCGATGAATTCCGGTTCTACAACCGGGCACTAAATGACGAAGAGGCGGCTGCGCTGGCGCAAGGATTTTAACGATCCTGCTTGTACTCCATGTTAAGAACTTATTATCTTGTACCATTTTGTCGATATGCCTGCTGGCCATCGGATCGTGGAATGCTACCCTTCTGCCCAGTGAAAAAGGATACTACGCTTTTGCATTCCTTCTCGCGATCTTTGGCGCTATTGCAAGGGGATCAGCGCCCTTCCGCTATCTCGGTTACTGCATCGCACAGTATTCTGATCTCTTCTTCTGTATTATAATAATGCACCGAAGCACGGACGACAGATGCAAGCTGATGTTTGTTCATAAAGAGTAAGGTCGACTTGGCGAGCCCGACAGAGACGTTGATGTTCTTCTCCGCCAGCCGCGTCTTTACCTCATCTGCCTCCAGACCCTTGACGGTAAAGGTCACTATCCCGCATTGCTTTGCGCCCAGGTCTTCTACGGTGATGCCAGGGAAGGCCTTGAGCCGACGCCGAAGCTCCGTCGACAATTCCTGTATGCGCAGCCATATCCGGTCAACCCCGATAGTCAGCGCATAGTCTACCGCTTTACCAAGGCCGAGCTTGGCTGCCTTGCTGCTTTCAAAAAGCTCGAACCGACGCGCATCGCCCCGGATCTTAAAGTCGTTTTCGCTTATCCATTCCGTAGAAAACCCATCCATGAAGACCGGCGTCAGCCGGTCCACAACGGCTTTTCGAACATAAAAGAAGCCCGTTCCCCTCGGCCCCCGCAGATACTTTCTGCCCGTTACTGACATCATATCGCAGCCGATCTCTTTGACGTCCAGCGGGACATGACCCACTGCCTGACAGCCGTCCACCAGGTAGAGGACATCGTGCTTCCGGGCAATCCTGCCAATTTCGATCACAGGCATCATCCCGCCCGTAGAAGAGGCGATATACGTGATCGCAATAAGTTTTGTCTGCGGGCTGATCGCCGCTTCCAGCGCCGCCAGATCGAAGTTGCCCTGCTCATCGTTTGGGATGACCTTGATCTCTACCCCATAACGCTTGGCAACGTGTAAGAAGCTGATCAGGTTCGTGACATATTCCATTTCCGAGGTTAGGATAACATCCCCCTTTTTAAAGTCGATCCCGTTAAAGGAGATCCACCAGCCCAGGCTGGCATTCTCTACGACCGCGACCTCCGAGGGATCGGCATTGATAAGACGGGCGATGGATGCATAAACCCTGTCCAGATCCTTTGCATATTTTGCCTCCGTCTCATAACCCCCATAAACGGCTTCCTCATTCAAATAGCCGATTACCGTGGCCGGCACGATATCCGGGGGCAGAGAAGCGCCCGCGTTGTTAAAATGAACCCGGACCGCCGTTCCCTTTGTCTCTGAACGGAATTGCTGTATTTCCGTAGCGCTAAATGTCGTAATTTCCATTGTCGTCGATTATTGTTGACAAAATAAAGAATTAGCCGGCAATGAAGACAGTTGCACATTTGGTATTTTTGCCTGTATCAGATGACGCGGACCAGGAGCCTGGCTTTAATTATTCATCTAATTTTAAATCGTCTCATGAAGGCGGAAAACGTATATAACTGCATTATTGTTGAGGACGACGAGATAGACCGGCTGACCAATGTCTCTTTTGTTGAACGATATCCCTTTTTAAAGCTGATAGGCGTCTTTTCCTCTGCCGACGAAGCATTGGCCTCGGCCAAGATCAGCCAGGCCGACGTCGCGCTGCTGGACATCGATATGGAAGGTACTACGGGGCTGGAGTTCCGCCGGCAGCTGATGGATATCACCGCCTGTATCTTTATTACGTTTTATCCCGACTACGCCGTCGAAAGCTTTGAGCTGGCGGCGCTTGACTTTTTGGTTAAGCCGGTAAGGTCGGACCGCTTTGACGCAGCCATGCGTCGTCTGCAGGCTTTTCTTGACTTGAAGAAGAAAGCAGAACTGTTTGAATACAGCCTTGGCGGAGATACCGTATACATAAAAGAGGGGCACGAACAGGTCAAGCTCCGGCTTCAGGATATCCTCTACCTGGAAGCCTTGAGGGACTACACGCGAATCGTTACAAACAAGAATAAATACTGTGTGCTTTCCTCGCTTGGCAATCTGCTCAAGGAAAAGCCCTTTCAGACCTTCCTGCGCGTACATAGAAGCTATGCAGTACAAAAGAATTTTATAAACCGCATAACGGCGCAGCAGGTATTTGTAAACGATATCGAATTGCCGATCGGCAGAAGCTACAAGGAAGCCCTCGATAATATACAGCTTTAAACATGGAGAATTACAGCATCGTCTTGCTTATACTGGCCGTGATGATTGGACTATCTGCAATTGCCGGCCGGATAAGGATCCCATACCCCGTTCTGTTGATCGTTCCGGAATCGCAGTAGGCTTTATCCCATCGATGCCCACCATCGAGATCGACCCCGAGATCATCTTTCTTATTTTCCTGCCCCCGCTGCTATACGATGCGGCGTTTAATATCAACGCCAGGCAATTTAAGATGAACCGGAATACCATTTTTACCCTGGCTATCGGTCTTGTTTTTCTTACAGCCTGTGGCATCGCCGTGGTGGCTCATTACATCGTTCCGGGAATGACCTGGCCGCTGTCGTTTGTGCTTGGCGCGATCCTTTCTGCAACAGACGCCGTCGCGGCGATCAGCATCACAAAAGGATTGGGGCTTTCGAATAAGACCAATACCATCCTCGAAGGAGAAAGCCTGATCAATGATGCCTCGGCGCTCGTGGCGTATCGCTTTGCCGTAGCCGCAGTAACCGGTGTCGCCTTTGTCTTCTGGAAGGCGACGATGCAGTTTGCTATCCTGATGGCAGGCGGATCCCTGGTTGGCCTTGTCATGGGGAAGATCCTTGCCGTCATCATCAAAAAAGTGCAGCATGACCGGCTGGTGACGATCAGCTTTATGATGCTGATGCCCTTTGTAACCTATCTGGTGGCGGAAAACCTGCATGTCTCCGGGGTGATCGCTGTCGTCATACTCGGCCTGGGCATCTCCCGACTCAGCAACAAGATCTTTCCCGAAGACCTCAAGACGCAATCCAGGACTATCTGGGAACTGATCCTCTTTTTATTGAACGGCCTCATCTTTATCCTCATAGGTCTGCAATATCCTTATGTCGTGAGACATATAGCCCCGGATCAAAGACTGCCCCTGCTTGGCTATGCCTTTCTGATTACGGTGGCGGCACTTGTCCTGAGAATGAGCAGGGTCTTTTTACAGCAGTTCAACCTTTACAGGGCCTTTCAAAGCAAGAGGAGACGCGTCTCCGAACATGCGCTGCTGGACTTCAAAAGCAGCCTTATCATAAGCTGGTCCGGTATGCGGGGCATCGTATCGCTGGCTATCGCGATCGGTCTGCCTTTTACCCTTCAGGATGGCCGGGAATTCCCCCAGCGGAATACCATCGTATTCCTTTCAGTAGCCGTCGTCCTTTTCACATTGATCGGACAGGGACTAACTCTTCCCTGGTTAGTGCGGATATTAAAGGAAAAAAAGGATAATTTCGCCGAAAATTAGATCACGCAGCAAAAAGGCCGTTTCTATAGTCTTGTATCCACTCAAATTCAAAAACTTGGTATGAAGAAATTATTGATATGTATTTTATGTTTTAGCGCAACACAAAGCTTTGCCCAGCTGAGATTGGGTGTTCAGGGTTCCTTCGCCTCGCTG
>JAATGQ010000202.1 GCA_015654595.1 Chitinophagales bacterium
ATTGACGGCTGACCGGCTGGAGAAACTCGCAGTCATCCTTTGCGTGCCGCCGATGGAACTGCTTTCGGAAAAGGAACCGATCATACAATGGGCTTCTACAGCGCCGGCCTCCTCTCCCATCACTGCTCCGATAAAAGAAGAATACTGGAAAGACATGATCGAAAATACCCGGGAGCTTTATGGGCAGATCATCTGCAGTAAAGACGAAAAGATCAGTCACCTGGAAAATGAGATCACCTTTTTAAGAAAGGAAAGAGACAGGATCATGCGGCTTTTGGAAAAACTGACCGAAACAACGCCGCTGCTGGTGGGCGCAACGGCTTAGGTGGTGGCTGCCAGCTCCTGGTTCACGACTGTTTTGCGGGTCCGCGCAACCGGCTTCTTCTTGTTCTTCCGCCCCCACCAGATCAGGAAGCCCGTTACGGGGAGACTGGCCGATGTCAGTGCCACCAGGAACCAGATGATCTTGCTGCCGATGCCCAACGCATGGATCCTTCCGGTATGGAGATCATAGTTGCTCCGCTCTACCTTATCATACGCGTTATAATCCGCATAGAGGCTGGTACGCAGCACCTTGCCGCTGTATTGATCGAATTGCAGTGTATTCTGCTTCCGATAGAGCGCATAAGGGTATCGCATGATGACGCGGATCACGCCAAGGCTGTCCGTTGCGGGGTTGATATAGGTCTCGTTTGCACCGGGGTAACGTGTCTGCATATACGCATAAGCGCTATCCAAGGGGAATTTCTTCTTCCCCGGAAGCCTGACGGATCTGGCCAGCTCGTCCTTTTCCGGCATGGGAGAATGTGTCGCAAACGCCGTCAGCTGTTTCATCCAGTCATAAGCCATAAACATCCCCGTCAGCGATATGAGGGTCAGGATCAGCAGCGCATAAAAACCAAGAACGCGATGCAGATCCATATTGGTCCGCTTCCAGTTGCCGGATTTGAAATTGATGGAGAGGAGCTGCCGCAAAAATTTCTTTTGTTTTGGCCACCATAAGATCAGCCCGCTCACGCAAAGGCAGAAAAAGACAAGCACATTGATCTTTATGATCACGCCGCCCGTTTCTCCCAGGAGCAAATGCGTATGCAATTCCTGCACGACGCTAAAAAAATCACGGTCAAGACGCTTTACGGCGATGATCCTGCCGGTATAAGGATTGACGGAAATCATTTTCGTCTTTCGCACCAAAAAGATAACCGCTGCATCGGGTGTGGATTTAAACCGGATACTGCCGATCTTCTCCTTGGGGAAACTGGCCTTTACCGTATCCATCATCTGTTTAAAGGAAACCCTTTCGGTCATCTGGGGCGGCACATGATAAAAGTCATGCTGGAAGAGCTCTCTCCCCTCCTCTTCAAATACAAAACAGGCCGCCGCGATGGAAATCACAAACACGACCAATCCCGATGCGAGCCCCAGCCATAGATGGATGTTCCGTATGAATTTTTTTGCTTTTCCGTTCATTATACCCGTTTATTAAATTGCCTTGTTCGTCATCCTGCTGCCCGTGGCGTTTGCGTCTTCGCCGGTCGGCCGATAGGCGCCCCGCCGATCACCACGCGTTTGCGTCTTCTTCGGTCGGCCGATCCTGTGCGCCCGCGCTGCCCTCTGTCACAGCACACCTATTGCCGGTCGCGGTAGGAGTAAACCGCGCCGGCAAGTAAGAAGATAGGAAAGGGCAATTTTTTTGCAAATTTGCAAAGAACAAACAACTTTTGCCTACCGGATCAGAAAAAGTCGCTTACGACAAAGGGAAAAATTTCAGCCGGCCACAACGGATTAAAAATTAATGACATGAATCGCTATTTGATCGTCTTCCTGCTCTTGTTCACTGTCCCGTCGCTTTACGCACAGGTCATCGGGGAAAAGCACTATCCACCGTTCGTTATCGTGCCGCTGGGCGTCCGCGGCGGATTGGATGAAAGCAATCTGTCGTCCTACATGGTTGCGGCCGGGGGTACAGACGATTATATTTGCCTGGATGCAGGAACGCTGTTTGCCGGCATCCAGAAGGCCGTCGATAACCATGTCTTCCAGGGGCCTGCAAGTGCCGTCCTGCGCAGCCGGATAAAAGTGTATTTTATATCCCACCCTCACCTCGACCATGTCGCGGGTTTGATCATCAATTCCCCGGAAGACACGGCAAAGAACATTTATGGATTGCCTTCCTGTCTGAATGTAATAAGAGATAAATATTTTAGCTGGCAAAGCTGGGCCAATTTCGCAGACGACGGAGAAAAACCGCAGTTGAAGAAATATCATTATGCACCGATGACACCCGGACAACCGGAAAAGATCGCCGGCACTTCCCTGACGGTAAAGGCTTTCCCCTTGAGTCACGGGACAAACTACGAAAGCACTGCGTTCCTGGTCGAGAACGGAGGACGATACCTGCTCTACCTGGGAGATACCGGCGCAGACACGGTAGAACATTCGAACAGACTGCATCAATTATGGGAAGCTGTCGCTCCTCTCGTAAAGACAGGCCAGCTGAGCGCCATTTTTATAGAGACTTCCTTTCCTAATGAACAGCCCGTAAAATCGCTTTTCGGCCACCTGACACCTGATCTACTGATGCAGGAGCTGGCTGCGCTCAACAAGACAGCCGGAACAGAAGATCTTCATCAATTGTCTATCATTATCACGCATCGCAAACCGAGCGGCAACCAGGAAGAAACGATTCGGCGGCAATTGGAAGGCCATAACCCGTTGAAGGTCCGCCTGGTATTTCCCGAGCAGGGGCGGATGATGGGTTTTTGAGCGGCGGGGGTGGACTAGAGCGGCGGGGGTGGACGGGGGTGGCGGAGCGCGGACGGGGGTGGCGGAGCGCGGACGGGAGTGGCGGAGCGCGGACGGGGCGTCTGGGAACGGGCCGACTCGCGTCCAGGGGCGGACGGCACTCTAAACCGGCCGGATGCGGCTAAACGCGGCGGGTAATCCAGCCGTCAGGAAGGCGCGTGCCCGGATGGAGCGGCATTTGATGCCGGCCGAGATGACGCTTGCGTGCCGGCTGGACATATGGTGTTCGAGTGCCGGCTGGACATATGGTGTTTGCGGGCCCTTGCCGGGCAGGCTTTTCCTAATACTTCCGATCCAGGGATTCGTCGTCGTGGTCCTCATCGCTGTCGTCCTCCGGACGTACTGCCTCCGTACCCTGAAAGGCGCCGGCGGAGCCGTTCTTAATGGTCTTTTCCTTAGCCGGGGGATTCGGGAAACCGGGGTAATCCTGGTCGATATGCTCGTCGTTGCTCTGCTGTATCTCTTCTTTATTCTTTATCGGCTGGGTCTTGCCTTCGGCCGGATGGTTTGTTCCGGACGCGGGGTGGTTTGGAGTAGTTTTCTTCATGGTCGATCCTTTTCAACGCCTATGCAAAACCCGCGCCTTACTGCCGGCGGTTTGAACCCAATCACCGACGGTGGAATTAATACGACCGATCAACCAAAAACAGCTAAGTTTGTGACAGGTGTTCAAACATTGAAACAAAGAATATGACTGAAAGAAAACTCAGTTCCACCAATTACCGGAACCAATCCTTTCTCGAAGAGAAATGCACGCTGAACGAATTGCTTGATCTCGTTAGCAAACGCTGGTTTACCGACGTATTGTTTTGTATCGAGGAGGGACATAACCGGTTCAAACTGATCAAGGATGAACTTAAGTATATCAGCGACACCATCCTCTCCGACCGCCTCAAGCTGCTGGAAAAATATCAATTGATCACCCGCACAGAATTCGACGAGATCCCCCCGAAAGTGGAATACGCGCTTACCGAAAAGGGTGAGGAATTATCGACACTACTCGACAGCATGTGCGAATTCAGTGAAATGCTGATCCCGCAGTTACACTCTTAGGAATATCTTCTTTTTATAGCAGATATACAGAAAAAGCCATTTGAGGGCCAGGAAGGGGAAGACCAGCACAAACGCATCCCAGGGGCTGGCAATGATTTGCCCTATCCACAGGAAGAAGCCGTCTGTCATATATTTCCAGTTGATGAAGTGCGGCGAAAGATAGATCAGGATTGAATTCATTCCGATCACAGAAAAGAAGAAGGCCCATTTCCTATACTCCAGCACATCGATGACGTAATAGAACAAGGCCAGTAATAAAAGGCTGATCCCACCTACATTCAGCACAAAACTGCTGGTCCATAGATTCTTGTTGATCGGAAAAACAGTGTTCCAGACCAGCGCCAGAATCAGACTGATCACACCGGCGATAGCCAGCCTTCCCGCCTTCGCAGCGCCGGATAAAGGACTGTTACGAAGCAGCTGACCGGCCAGTATTCCCAACAGCCCTGTGCCGATGGCCGGAATAGTCGAACACAATCCTTCCGGATCATGGATACCGAGGTATAATTTGCCCGGAACGATAAGCCTGTCTACATAAGAGGCGAAATTCCCCTGCATCGTCAGATCGCCATGCGGGAAACCGGGCGCCGAGTTGAACAACAGCAAAAGCCAGTAGCCGATCAGCAAGGAACCAAACCAGATCCATTGCCCCCGCTGCCTGGTATAGAGATAAATGATATTGGCAAACATATAAGCCAGGCCGATGCGTCCCAGCACACTGCAGAACCGGATCTCTGCAACGGGCGGAAACCTGAGTCCTTTGGGGCCAATATTATAAAGGATACCCAGCAGTACCAGCGTCAACCCGCGGCGGATCACCCTCAGCAATAATTCCTTCTTGGGCGTCCCCTTTTCCAGCTCGCGGCCCACAGAATATGGCGTTGCAACTCCTGCAATGAAAAGGAACAGCGGAAAGATCAGATCATAAAAGTGAAACCCATTCCAATCCGGATGCTCGAACTGATCTCCCAGCGCTATCCAGAAAGGCGCATGAGTGGCGTCCGCCAGTTTATGGAAGATCATTTCTCCGCCCATGATCCAAAACATGTCAAAGCCGCGTAAAGCGTCAAGGGAATAAAGCCGCTGTGGGGGGGTGGTGGTCTGCGCCATAATTGAGAATGAATATACGTCTTACAAAGCCGTGTTGAACTTTTTTTCCTAAAAATTTGGAGGTGTCAGAATAAATTTCAACCTTAGTGTATTATTATACTAGTACACTAAATCATTAAACATGGTCACAATACGCGATCTTCACTTCAGCTACCGGCGAAAAGCCGTTCTGGATGGGCTTTCCCTCGAGTTTCGACCAGGGTATATATATGGCCTTCTCGGGAAAAATGGTACGGGGAAGTCGACCCTGCTTCGTAATATGGCGGGTCTTCTTTTTCCACAGCGCGGGCAGGTAAGGCTGGGCGACCTGAACCCCGTCTTACGCCAGCCAGCCTTTTTAGAGCAGGTATTTTTGGTCCCGGAAGAATTTCACTTCCCCCCCGTCCTTATCGATGAATGGGTTCGGCATCGGGCTGTCTTCTATCCGAAATTCAGTTATACCCTATTTGAGCAAACGCTCGTTGAGTTTCAGATCCCTAGGGATGTCCGGTTGACGGATATGAGCCATGGGCAGCAAAAAAAGGCGTTGATCAGTTTTGCGCTTTCTACCAACGTGGCTTTGTTGTTGATGGACGAGCCCACCAACGGTTTGGATATCCTCAGTAAGAGCCAGTTCCGAAAGATCATCGCCGGAGCCTTAAGCGATGAAAAATGTATCATCATCAGTACCCACCAGGTAAAAGATCTGGAGAACCTGATCGACCGGGTCACGGTGATCGATAATGGAAAGATCCTGTTTGATCAGCCGATCAACAATATCTCCCGCAAGCTGCAGTTCAAGCTTTCCTTTGACCCGGATGAGACGTCGCGGGCGCTTTACGCGGAGACTTCTCTAAAGGGGAATGCGCTTGTGCTCCCCTCGTACGACGACGAGGATGAAAGCCATCCCGACCTGGAAATGCTTTATAAAGCGGTTGTCCTGCAGGGTGACAGGGTCGCAAGAGTCTTTCGCAATTGATTCACCTTTTTCTTCTAACCGGAAAATATAAATTATGTCCAATACTTTCAGTTTTAACCGCTGGCTGCGGCTGGTCGGTCTTCACTGGTCGGATCACCGAAGGCTGTATGTACTCGCCATACCCGTGATAGCAGGTCTTATGCTCGTATGGTTTGGCTTTGTTACCATGATGAACGATCAATGGGCTTTTCATCCCGACCTTCAACTGGTTACTTATTATGTCGGGCTTTTCTTTATCGGCGGGCTTTACGGGAATATGATCTTCTCGGCATTAAGCCGTAAACGCGAGAGTATTCAATTTCTTTTGTTACCCGCATCCCATCTGGAAAAACTGCTTTGCGGACTCTTTTTCAGCGTTGTTCTTTTCTTTATAACCTATACCCTGCTGTTCTACGTGGTTGATATCCCGATGGCCCATCTTGCCAGGAGTATCCACATCGCCCGGCTGGAGCGTTTCGGGAGGATGGTCGGGCAATCGCCTGAAGTCAACATCTTTAATCTATTCGCTGTTAAAGACGGGCCGGCGCCGGACTTCTTTCCTCCTTTACTATTGATGATCTATTTAAGCATACAGGCATTTGTGCTGCTGGGGTCGATATACTTTACCCGCTATGCAATCCTAAAGAGCCTTCTATCGGCTATTGGTATCGTTATCCTTTCAGTCTTGTTTTTATCAAAGGTGATCTTTCCGCTCGTGCCGGATGGCTGGCGAATGAGCGGCCTCACCAGCTGGTCATTGTTTTCGCCAAGCGAGATCAAATTCGTCCGGCTGCCGCTGTGGGTCGGTCACTGGTCTTACCAGCTTTTGCAATATGGTCTGCCACTGATCTTTTGGGTAACGGCCTGGTTTCGTTTGAAGGAAAAAGAAGTGTAGGTACGATTAAAATTCAAGTTATGCAGTTCAGAGAATCACAAGCGATCTATTTACAGATAGCAGACTATGTCTGCGAAAAGATGCTGTTAAAGGAATGGGCAGCGGGGGAAAGAATACCTTCTGTCCGGGAGCTGGCCGTTCAGCTGGAAGTCAATCCGAATACGGTCATGCGGACTTATGAATACCTGCAGCAGGAGAATATCATCTACAACCAGCGAGGTATTGGCTTTTTTGCGGCGCAGGACGCGGTCGGCAGAGTAACCGCCTATCGCCGGGAAGTGTTTATCGAAAAAGATCTGCCGCAATTTTTCCGGAGTCTCTACCTCCTGGGTATGGATATGGAAGAATTAAAGCCTCGATTCGAGGCCTATAAACAACATTATTTTGGATCAACCAATTAACTTTTATGAAGACAAGTAATATTATCCTCCTGGCTACCCTGCTGCTGGCTATCGGTATCATGGGGGGCATCCAGGCGGCTTTGCATGTGAAATACAAGCGCGGTGAGATCATATCCGATAAACAGGTGGTGGTTCAGAACTATATCGGGAAAACGATGCCCCGGCCCGCTGCGTTACAGCTTTCCGGAGTAGAGGTTGTTAATCTCATTCCCTCGGATACTTTTCGCATAGAATATATCCAACCTCATCCATTAACAGCGTTTGGGGATGCCTCGGATGAGTTCGATGCGATTAGCAAGGACAGCGCCGGCGCTGTGATCCAGCCCACCATCACGACGACTGGCGATACGATAAAGATCAACTGTCCTTATGTGGACAAGCGAATCTCCAAGATCAGGATCTTTGGTTTATCGGATGGGAAGACGCCGATCTCCATTACGCATGGAGTGGTCACAGCCTATGGAAGCGCCGAGGGCAAAGGACCGGATTACCTGCTGAACCTGGAGAACCTGACCTTCTTTGCGGGACAGGAAAGCAATGATGGGACAAGCAGCGGTCACTATAATATTCATAACTTAACCATCGACGGTTTTGGACTTGGCTTTAATATCAGCGATAGGGTACATATAGAAAAGCTCAATATCCGGATGGCGGGTTCAACGCTTCTTAGTATATTGAACGAAAAACAGATCGACAGCGCCCATGTGTCACTCGATAGTGAAGCAAATGTGCAGTTGTCCGGCGCGATGTTGAAGCGGACCACTTTTGAGCATTAGGGGGTAGCCTGGAGCAGTCGGCGGCGGTGAATGGGAGGCCGGCGGTGTGTGGCGGGGGCAGCCGGCAAGTGCATGCGGGGAGACCGGTAGTGCTGCATGGGGGCTGCAGGCGGTGTGGCGGGGAGACCGGTAGTGCTGCATGGGGGCAGCAGGCGGTGAATGGCTGGGGTAGCAGGTGTTGTATGGGGCCCGGCAGTGCATGGGGAAACCGGCGGCGTGTGGCGGGGGCTGCAGGCGGTGTGGCGGGGCGTTCGCCTGTCAAGGCATACCCGGCCATTTGATCCCGTTATTTCGAAGGTCCTGCAGCAGCTTTGCCTGCAGGGCCAATTTTTTCTCATTGAACTGCTCCGGCTCCGTCCAGCTATAGATATTGACATGATATCCATCGACCTCCATCAGCCCTATACCGATATAAGGTTCGGGGGATTGCTGGATATCCGGACTCTCGTTCAGACTCTTCCGGATACTATCTGCCGCCGCCTTGAAGTCGATCGTGTAAGGCAGCTTGATGTCCAGATCCATCCGCCGTCTGCCCTCCTGGCTGATATTGATGATAAGATCGTTGGATAGTTTGCTGTTCGGAATGATCACATCGCGGTTATCGTAGGTAACAACGATCGTATAAAAGATCTGGATACTGCTGACTACCCCCTCCTGGCCTTGCGCTACAATGATATCCCCAACTTTGAAAGGCTTCAACAACAGGATCAGGATGCCGCTGGTAAAATTCTGGAGCGTTCCGGACAAGGCCAAACCCGCCGCCACACCAATGCCGCCTACCAGGGCCGCAAAGATGGTCATCTCGATCCCCAATACCTGCATTGTCGCCAGGATCGCCAGCACCTGCAAAATGGCAAATAAAAGACTGACCAGGAAAGGTTGAAGGCTGGTGTCAAACTCCTTCTTGTGCATAAAGGAGCGGACCCATTTTTTCAAGAACCGGATCAGCACCTGGGCCACGAAGAAAACAAGCATAGCCAGAATGATCTTTGGTCCTACCCGGAGGATCCAGTCGTAAGCTTTGTCGTAAAATTGAGCGGTATGCATGCTGGTGCGTTTTAAAAAACTGTGCCAGGGAGGCGGGCGTGCCTCCGGCTCCCCGGAGGGAGGCGGCGGTGAAAAAGCCGGCTGGTCGATGCCCCTCTTCGCCGCCATGCGCGCCTTCTTTTTCAAAAAAATTTGGACATCCCAAAAAAGGGTGTAATTTTGCCTAACACTGTTACAAAATGTAACGGAGATAGAAAATGGGTATAATCGATCGCAAACAAAGGCAAAAAGAGGAAGTCAGGGCTAGCATCCTGGACACTGCCTGGCAAATGGTCGTATCGGAGGGATGGCAGTCGTTTTCGATCCGCAAAATTGCCGACGCCATCGAATACAGCGTCCCTGTCATCTACAGTCATTTTGAAAATAAAGATGCTATTTTGTTGGAATTCAACCGAAAAGGTTTCCAACTGTTAGCTGATACCTTAAGGAAAGCAAAGGAAGGCACTTCCGACCCTGCCGACCAGATCAGAGCTATGGCCACTGCCTACTGGAACTTTGCTTTTGAAAACAAGGAGTACTACCAATTAATGTACGGTTTAGGCATACCGACCTGTGAAACAGTGAGTAAGATACCCGCATTGGTAGATTTTAATGAGGTAGTGACGAGCTCGCTGGTAGCCATGGTCGCGCCCGGCAAACAACCCAGCTTCGACCCTTTCCTGAAGTATCAGTCCTTTTGGTCTATGCTGCATGGACTCGTTTCCATCAACATGTCGGCCCTGGGTCATCCCATTGGCCAAACCGATGGACAGGATAAAAAAGAAGGAAAGCATGACAACCTTCCCCGCCAGGTGCTGGATGATGTCGTTTGCAGTTTTATCCGGGGAATACAGGCCGCCGAAAATAACCATTGAATGACGTCGGATCAGCCGGCATCGAAGCCATAAAGGCTTTTTTTTCAACCTTGAAATCTAACGGTGTTATAATTTATAATCACCGTAGAATCGATAGCACTACTAGTTAAACTTAAATTTTAATTCAACATCATGAGCCTTTTAGAAGCACTCAATTGGCGATATGCCACCAAGAGAATGACCGGACAAAAAGTCCCCCAGGAAAAAGTTGATATTATTCTCGAAGCCGCTCGCCTTGCTCCAACCAGCAGCGGTATCCAGCCCTTCAGCATCATCCAGATCACCAATCCCGATCTGCTGGCTAAGATCCAGCCCATCGCCTACAACCAACCCCAGATAACCGAAGCTTCGCACCTGCTGGTTTTTGCCGCATGGACGACTGTTACTGCGGAAAAGGTTGATTACGTTTACAACCAGATCACCCGCGAACGCAACCTGCCTGCGGATGCACTTTCTGCCTATGTAGACCGGGTAAAAGGAATATTTGCCGCTATGACGCCCGAACAACAATTCAACTATGCTGCCCGTCAGACCTATATCGCTTTTGGCGTTGCCCTCACTGCAGCAGCCACCGAGAAGATAGATGCGACACCCATGGAAGGCTTTGTCAACGACGACCTCGATAATTTGTTGGGACTGCCCGAAAAAGGTCTTCGCAGCACAAGCCTGCTGGCACTTGGCTACCGCGATACGGCCAATGACTGGCTGGCTAACCTGAAAAAAGTTCGCCGTCCTAAACAAGAACTCATTATTGAATTATAAATTCGTGTTCCGTCGATTTTCGTGTTGCAACATCAATACGATCGGGCACGCACCTAAGCATTAATCTAAACACATACAAAAAACCAACAAATGAAGAAGATCATTGCCAGCACAGCAGCATTCTTATTGATCACCGGCGCAACCTTCGCACAGGACTGGACCTGGGACAAAGCGCATTCGCAACTCAACTGGTCTATCACTCACATGGGCATCAGCGAGATTGCAGGATCTTTTGGTACCGTAGAAGCAAAGCTGACGTCTACAAAGGACGACTTCAGCGATGCAGTCGTTACCCTGACTGCGGATGTCAACAGCATCAGCACTGGCAACGAACAGCGCAACAACCACCTGAAGAGTCCCGATTTCTTCGACGCTGCACAATACGGCACACTGACCTTCAAAAGCACTTCCTTCACAAAGGTCGATGCCAAGAACTACAAGGTTGCTGGTAACCTGACCCTGCATGGCGTAACAAAGCCCGTCGTTCTGAATGTTGTCTTCAATGGCACTGCGCAGAACCAGGCTAAGAAGACCGTCGGGGGCTTCAAGATCACCGGAACCATCAAACGTACCGATTTCAATATCGCTGCTGGTTTCCCAACCTCTGCGCTCAGCGACGAAGTTACACTTAACGCAAACGCTGAGTTTGTAAAAGGCTAACTCTCACTCGGGGCCCGTCCGGCAAGGCCGGGCCCTTCAATTCTTATCATGAACAAATTATTTTATCCCATAGCAGCTGTGTTGATCCTGGCAGGAAGTGCCTTTACGTTTATCGCCGCGCAGAACTACCAGATCGCCGATGGCTACAATATTGCTTTCTCCGGTGGCGAGATCGGCGGCATTTTCAAAACCCTTAAGGGTGCTATTGCTTTCGATGACGCCAATCCCGCTTCCAGCAAATTTGACGTAACGGTCGATGTAGCCTCCATCAACACGGGCAACGCGCTACAAAATAAACACGCCAAAAGCGACGAATGGTTCGATGCAGCCAAGTACCCCGTGATCCATTTTGTTTCGCAAAAGGTCGTAAAGGCCGGTGCAGGTTACCAGGTAACGGGCGACCTCGATATGCACGGCGTAAAGAAATCCATCACCTTTCCTTTTACCTTTAGGAAAGGTGGTAATGGCGGCACTTTCAACGCTACATTCAACGTCAACCGCAACGATTTCAAGCTCGGCAAACCCGGCGGTGAAGTAGAAGATCAGTTCAAGCTCGAAGTTTCTGTCCCCGTGACCAAATAAACGGGAGATAGACACCCACTTTAAATCATTGATGTATGTTCAAAAAAGCTTTATCGCTCGGTATCGTTTCCGGGCTGCTGGCCGGCGTCGCCGGGATCATCTACGCCCGGGTGTACTATTCTGTTAACGAAGCCGATTTTTCCAAAATCGTCGGAACGATAAAAATAATCGCTGCAAGCCTCTTCGGCGGCGTACTCGCGGCAGTCGGCTTTACCCTGCTGAACAAATGGCTGAAGGACAAAGGAGAGATCGTATTCAATTTTATTTTCACCATTATCAGCTTCGTCAGTCTCCTGGCGCCTATTGCCTACAAACTGCCGCTTACGATGGACCCATCCGACGTAGCGCTGTTCCCCGGCATGGTCATCCCAATGCACTTTTTCCCCGCACTGGGCTGGTACACACTTAAACCGCTGTTCATCAAAAAATAATTGGAAATAAGATAAGACCGGCTTTGCCAAAGCAACGGCATTCAACCAACAGCGTCTCGCCTCTTCGGCGAGGCGTTTTTTTTATCCTGACTATTGCTGGCACAGATTTTTAAGAGGATATTTGTACTAATCAAGTGTTATGATGAAAAAGGTACTCATATTAGACGACGACATCGACATCCTGCAGATATGCACTATTGTGCTGAAGAAAAAAGGATATGATGTATCCACGCTGAACAATAGTAACCAGGTTCTCCAACAGGTAAAGCAGATCCAGCCCGACGTTATCCTCATGGACAACTGGATACCCGGCCCCGGAGGCATAGAATCCACCCGGCTGCTAAAAGGCGATAGCGAAACCCAGGACATACCGGTGATCTTCTTCAGCGCAAACAGCAACGTATCCCAGCTTGCCAAAGACGCTCAAGCGGATTATTTTCTTCAAAAACCCTTTGATATTGCCGAATTGGAAGCCATTGTTCAAATGGCGATCAGCCAAAGCGTTACAATAAAGTAGACGAAAAAAACAGAATTTTATTCGGAATCCTACCCCAGATCGAAGAATATTCTGTTTCTTTTGTCAGGAATAACGATTTAACTTTGGGGCATGTCAACTACTGCTGCCCCTTATCTTTCGACATCTCCGCCTCGCGCGGTCTCTCCGCGTATCGAATCGATCGACCAGCTGCGCGGCCTGATCATGATCATCATGGTCCTCGATCACGTCCGCGACTTTTTCCATGCAGACGCCTATCTCTTCAATCCTACCGATCTTTCCAAAACATCGGTATTCCTTTTCTTTACGCGTTGGATCACCCATTTCTGCGCCCCGCTGTTCATGTTCCTGTCGGGGGTCTCCGCCCGCCTGTATAATAAAAAGAAAGGCGACTCCGCCACCAGCTTCTTTCTGCTGACCCGCGGCGCCTGGCTCATCTTCCTCGAATTAACAGTCGTATCCATCGGCTGGACCTTCAACGTCCATTTCACCATCTATATCCTGCAGGTCATCTGGGCCTTTGGCGTCAGTATGATCGCACTGGCAGTCCTTGTCCGCGCCCGGCCTTCCTATCTCCTCCTACTGGCAATAGCACTGCTGGCAGGCCACAACCTGCTGGATCATATACATGTGAACGGCGACGGGCCCGCGGCTTTTGGCTGGGCCTTCCTGCACGAACAAAGACCCTTTTTCCATAAGGCCTTTATGTGTTTTGTCGGCTACCCTATCCTTCCGTGGATAGGCCTGATGGTGCTGGGCTATTATATCGGTACCTGGTATACGAACCTGTCCAAAGACATCCGGATAAAAAGAGTGCGGCTGCTAGGCTGGGCGATGATCGGCGGCTTTATATCGGTCCGGCTCATCAACGTATACGGCGATCCGCATCCATGGACGGTGCAATCCAATACCACTCTTACCCTGCTGTCCTTTTTCAATGTCACAAAATATCCGCCTTCACTGCAATACGTATTGATGACGGTTGGCCCTGGTCTTATCTTTCTTTCTTATACGGAAAAGAAGATCGAAGGCGCCGGCGATTATCTTCTCGTCTTCGGCCGAACGGCGATGTTCTTTTACCTGATACATATCTATCTGCTGCACACGCTGGCAGTGATCGCTTCGGCTGTCACCGGGCACGGCGCCGCAAACATGACGGCCCTGACGACCTGGGTTACAGACAACCCCCAGTTAAAAGGCTATGGTTTTTCGCTGGGAATTGTTTACGGACTGTGGATGCTGATCATCATCGTCCTGTATCCGCTGTGCAAATGGTATGACAAATACAAAAGAGCAAACCTGACTGAACGCCCCTGGTTGAGTTATCTCTAGCCGTGGGCGCGGCCTCATCGGGCGGCGGGCGTGGGCGGCCTTACCGGTACGGTCTGGCGGGTGCGGGCGATCCTACTGGCGCGGTCTGTGCCGGCGAGTAGAGGGCAATCCTACCGGCGCGGTCCCGGGCAGCGGGGGGTGCGGGCGATCGATCCCCTCACCCCGGTATCCCATAGCGGCTGAGCGCTTCTACAAAACCAGGCAGATCTTCGGTCGGCACCACTACATCCACCGTCTTACGGCTGACGGCCTGCTGCGGCATATAAGGGACTTCCGCCGTGGCCGGATCTTCGGCAATCGTATACCCGCCCTTTGCCTTTACGTATAACAACCCCTCTGTCCCATCCGCATTTCCCCCGGAAAGCAATACGCAAACCAACCCGGGACCATAAACATCCGCTGCAGACCGGAACGTAACATCGATGCTGGGTCTGCTGTAGTTGACCCGTTCGGAATAATCCAGCGAAAATGTGTGATCCTTCTCCAATAAAACATGATAATCAGCCGGACACAGATAAATCGTCCCAGGTTGTAAAATGTCCTTTTCTTCCACCTCTTTTATAGGCAGATTGGTGCGGGTAGCAAAAAGTCCTTCCAGCGTGGACTCAAAGCCCCCGTTGCGATGCAGGACGATCAACAGCGGCATGGAAAGCGCCTGCATCTCTGCCAACAGCGCAAGGATGACCTGCAGACTTCCCGCAGAGCCCCCGATCACTATCAGATCAACCGGCCTCATGCACCTTCCTCCATATTTTTTCCTTTCCGACCTGGCGATACCGGTCAGCAATAGATGAGAATCGCAAGGACTCCTTCGACCCCAGCGCGAGATAGCCGAATTTTTCCAAACTGTAATCAAACAGTTTAAAGACCTTCGACTGCAGGTCTCTTTCGAAATAGATCAGTACATTCCGGCAAAGGATCAGCTGAAACTCGTTAAAACTGAAATCCGATACCAGATTGTGTGTTGAAAAGATCATCTTCTGCGTCAACGAAGAATCGAATTTGGCCAGGTGATAATTGGCTGTATAGTATGAACTGAAGTCTTTTACTCCCCCCGATTGGATATAATTCTCAGAATACTTCTGCATCTGGCTTACCGGAAAAATGCCTTTCCGGGCCTTCTCAATCACCTGTGGATTGATATCCGTACCATATAGCAATGATTTGTGCAGCAAACCCGCCTCTTTTAAAAGGATCGCCATAGAATAGACCTCTTCTCCTGTAGAGCATCCCGCATGCCAGATCCGTATGAAAGGATAAGTTGCCAGCACGGGCAGGATATTGGTCCGAAGCGTCCGATAAAAACCAGGGTCACGGAGCATTTCCGTCACGTTGACGGTAATTTCTTCCACAAACCGCCGAAAGTAGTGGATATCTGTCTGCAGCCTGTACCTGAACTCCGCAAAACTGGGGAACTTGTCCAGCGTAAATAACCGTTGTATCCGTCTTAAAAGAGAAGCCTTGGAATATTCCGAAAAATCATAACCGTACCTCGAATAGAGATCGTTCAGCAATAAATCCATTTCCTCATATCGTATGGGGGGTGTCTCCATTCAGCAACTGTAAATTTATTCGCAAAGTTACTTCTCGTAAAGCCAAATCCGTAATAAAGATAACAGTTGATCGATATCTACTGGTTTGGAAATATAATCCGATGCCCCAGCCTGAATACACTTCTCCCTATCTCCGGCCATCGCCTTAGCCGTCACCGCAATGATCGGGATATTTTTCAGCCGCGGATTTTTCCGGATCCGGGTGATCGCTTCAAAACCATCCATTTCCGGCATCATCATATCCATCAGGATCAGGTCTGTTCCTCCCTCACCCGCAATGGCCAAAGCCTCCTTGCCGTCCATCGCGGAAAGCACTTTCATTTTATGCTGTTCCAGCGCCTTGGTCAGCGAGAAGATATTCCGCACGTCGTCATCGGCAATCAGTACGGTCTTGTTCTTCAGCACTTCATCCAGCGCCCCCAGTTTGCTGAACGCGTTGGAATTTTCTTTTTCCCGGCCTTCTCCAACTACGTGGAGGAAGAGGGAAACTTCATCCAATACCCGTTGATAAGAATGCGCCGTCTTAACCACGATCGAATCGGCATATTGCCTCAACCTCGCCTCTTCCGCCTTGGAAATATTCATGCCGGTAAACACGATGATCGGAATATCCTTTAACGTGGGATTCTGACGGATCATCTCCAGCGTATCCAGGTCCTCTTTTCCCGGCTCTCGGCTGAGGATAACGCCATTGATCTCTTCTTTCGCCAACACCTGTAAGCTGTCGTTGATCGTAGCGGCGATTTCCATATTCACGTCATGCGTACCCAGGAAGTAGGCCAGGGCCTGGGCGTGTCTGGTATTGTCTTCCACGATCAGGACCTTCTTCGCACTTCTGTGCAGGAAGTATTCGATCTTTTCAAAGACGGAATCCATATTCTCGAATACCATCGCCTTGGAAAGGAAATCCACAGCGCCCTTTAACAGGCTTTCGTTCTTGACCTCGAAGGAAGAGATGATGTGAACCGGGATAGCCCTGGTCTGTACATCCTTTTTCAATTCTTCCATCACATCCCAGCCATTCTTTACCGGCAACTGGATATCCAGCAGGATGCCTATCGGCCGGTATTGCTTGGCCAGACGGATCGCCGCATCCCCACTGACGGCCACGATGCCTTTATACCCTTTTTTACGGCTGAATTCCAACAGCGACTGGGCAAAGAAGGTATCGTCCTCCACGATCAGGAGGGATTTGTCCCCGGCTTCCAGGTCATACCGGTCATCGGGTATCTCAGCCGGAGGTTCGGTCAAGGTAAACACACCGGAAGTATGACTGCGCAGACCATTTCCATTTGACCTGATCATGATCTCCGGAGATCCGGGAACGGCCTCTTCCACAGGCGGCATCTTGAACTGGGGAATGCTTACCGTGAACTCAGCGCCCTCGCCTGGTTTACTGGCGAGCCCTATTTCTCCGCCCAGCAATTTTGACAACTCACGGCTGATGGAAAGTCCCAGCCCTGTCCCGCCATATTTTCGGCGGGTAGATCCGTCGGCCTGCTGGAAGGCTTCAAAGATAAGCTGATGCTTGTCTTCCGGAATTCCAATACCAGAGTCGCGAACGGAGAAGTCGATAAAATTCCTATGCCTGGTCGAAGGTGACACACGAAGCGTCACCGAACCCTTCGACGTAAATTTAAAGGCGTTGGAAAGGAGGTTCTTCAGGATCTGTTCAAGCCGCATTTTATCGGTTTCCAATTGCGCCGGGGTTCCTTCGTCCGTCACAAAATGCAGCTCCAGATTCTTGTCCTTCGCGATGGGCCCAAACAGCATACGCATATCATCCAATATCTCCGACACCGGAACGATGGTGTGCTCCAGCGGTAATTTACCGGATTCGATCCGGGACAGATCCAGGATCTCATCGATCAGCTGCAAAAGTCCCTGACCAGAGTTTTGTATGACCTTGGCGTATTCGATCTGATCTGCGGAAAGATTCTGTGTATTGTTCTCCGAAAGCAGACGGGACAGCAACAGGATCGAGTTCAAAGGTGTACGCAGTTCATGCGACATATTGGCCATGAACTCCGATTTGTATTTGGTGCTTAAGGCCAGTTCCTCCGCCTTTTTCTGTATCTCCAGGTTGCGGATCAGCACGAGCTGATTCTTTTCTTCGAGTGTCCGGCTTCTTTCTTCCAGTTCCTGGTTGGTCTGCTGCAATTCTTCCTGCTGTACCTTCAACTCTTCTTCCGAAACCTGGAGCTTTTCCGCCTGTACTTCGAGCTCGAGGTTCAGGCTCTCCAGTTCGCTGTGCTGCGACTGCAGCTCTTCGGTCTGAGCCTGTGTCTCTTCCAGCAGTTCCTGCAGCTTGGCCCTGGTTTCGATACTGTTCACCGCAGCGCCGATGTTATCGCTGATACTCTTGAAGAATTCCAGGTCTCTTTCCGAATAATATTCCAGCGTACCCAATTCGATCACCCCCTTCACCTTTTTCTCATGGAAGAAAGGAAAGGCGATGATGCTGCGAGGCCGGACATCGCCGGTTGCCATGCTAAGCACCCATTCGCCGGGGGGAAGGTCTTTGAGGAGCGCTCGTCTTCCCGTCTGGGCCACCTGCCCCACCAATCCTTCGCCCAGCTTTAACTGCGGCCGGATGCCCGATGCCAGCGCAAAGCTGCCCTGCAGCTTCAATATACCGGTAACAGGATCGAGTGTATACAAAGCGCCAACCTGGCTGTGGCTGTATTCGGCAATAAATTCGACGACATTCGTGACCAGTGTGTGCATATCGGTCTCACCGACCATTTCCTCGTTCAGGCGGGCGATGCCCGTCTGTAACCATTCCTTATCGGAAAGTAAGGTAAAGGAGTATTCCAGCGATTCGGCCATCTTGTTGAGCGATCCCGCCAATACGCCAAGGCTGTCCTTCTGGTCTTCGGTGACCCGGGTGGCGTATTTCCCCTGGGAGATATCTTCCGCAATCCTGCTGATTATCTCGATCCTGTTCGAGATATCGATATCCCTTGTTTTCAGCTCCATATACAAGGCGGCCCGTTCCTGGAAATCGCGAACAACCTTGCCGTAGAAGAACAGCGTGATCAGGATCGAGAACAGCGCAGCAATGATGATCAGCGTGGGTGTGTAGGTGCTGTATTTTCTTACCTTTTCCACCCGCTCAGTCATCAGCCTTCGTTCTTCCTGTTCCATTTGCGTAAGCACTTGCCGCACCACACGCATTGAGTCCTGCTCTCGCTGAGACTCTGCAACATTATAAATATTATTATTCTTCTTTTGGCTGATCATTTCTCCCATCATAGTCAGCGGCTGAAAGACAACCGGACGCAATCTTTCAATATTATGCGTTTGGATAGGGTTATCGATCGTCATATAGTAAAGACTATCGATCGTAGACGCTATTCTGTTAGCGGCATTGTTAAAAGGACGAAGAAATGTAGTATCCCCGGTAAGGATATAACCCCGCTGGCCAGATTCCGCGTCACGGAGTACGCTGGCGATAGATTCGACCTTTATGATAACAGAATCCGTATGATCCACCCATTTCGAGCCGTCCATCAGGTTGCTGATGCTGCTCCAGGATGCGACGGAGGTAATGACCAGTATAAGAAGAGATAGTCCAAACCCGATCTGCAGGTTGCGCAGTAATCCGGGTCGAGAAAATTTGTTCATGGTAATATGGGGTTGTCTATTATACGTTGTTTTACATTATGCGGCAGGCTCCTCGATCGCGGAGCCTTCCAACACAGGGACAGAAAAGTAAAAGGCCGATCCATGGCCAGGTTCACTTTCGACGCCAAACTCGCCGGCGTGTCTTCGAATGATCTCCGCACAGATATAAAGCCCGATACCGAGTCCCTGAAACCGGTTGGCAGATTCCTCCACGCGGTAGAATTTGCTGAAGATATTGGCCTGATGCGCCTTTGGAATACCGATGCCGAAATCCCGGACCTTTACGGATAACGCGTTATCCGGACTGACCGTGGTTTCGATATGGATCTCCTTATTATCCGGCGAATATTTTACCGCATTCGTCAGGTAGTTGATGATCACCTGCTCAATCCGCATTTCGTCTCCATATAACTGGATATCGGCCTCCCCCGTCCTTATGATCTTGTAATCAGGATAGGTCTGCCGGATCATATCGATCGCGCTCGACAACATGGCTTCAAACTGGAAAGGCCGCTTGTTGAATTTCAGTTTGCCGCTCTCTATCTTGGACAGATCGAGCAGGTCAACGATGAGGTTATCCAGTTTGCGGATCTGTACCAACGCCCGGTCCACATAGAGTTTGTTGGCGTCTTCGGCCTCTATCGAACGCTCCAGCAGCTGCACATAGGCCTTGATCGTCGTCAGCGGCGTCTTTAACTCGTGACTGGCGATACTGATAAATTCGTCTTTTTTGCGGACCGCCTGTTTCTGATCGTCGATATCCGTAAAGGTCCCCACCCATTTGGAGATGGTGTCGCCTTCCTGGACGGGTATGGCCCGAAGCAGATAATAACGATACTCTTCCTCGTCGATCGGGCGGACGCGGACCTCCATTTCCAGCGGCTTCCCGGAAGCAACGGTGCGTTCCCATGTCTTTACCAGGTCGGGATCGTCCGGATGTGTTATCGGAAAAGTCTGTTTGGAAGGCGCATATTTCAGCCAGCGCTCGTTGACAAACTCGATCTTCCCATCAGCTGCCGTAGTAAAGGCGATCTGCGGAATCGACTCCAGGATCGAATGCAGCTCCCCTGCCCTTTCCTGCAGCTCGTCTTCCACCTTCTTCCGAAATTCGATCTCGGAACGCAGACTGGCCTGTATCCGGTTCAGCTCACGGTTCTGCTCGTAAAGCCGGTAGAAGGTCTTGACCTTTAACAGCAGGATGTCCGGATCGATGGGTTTTGTGATATAGTCCATCCCGCCGGAGGTATACCCTTTGGTAATAAATTTTTTGTCGGTGTTCGCTGCAGAAAGAAAGATAATGGGAATATCGCGCGCTTTGCTGTAGCCGCTGATGGCTGCAGCTACCTCGAAGCCGTCCATGCCCGGCATCTGCACATCCAGAATGATCAGTGCATAAGACTGCCGTAGAATCTTCTTCAGGGCTTCCTCACCGCTGAGCGCCGTGTCGGTAGGAAATGAATGTAATTCCAGGATGGTCTTTAACGAAAAAATGTTCTCAGGCTTGTCATCCACAATCAATATCATACGGAATCTGGTTGTTATCCTTTTGATTGGACAAGGATGGACAAAAGTAAGAGAATAAAAAAAATATCGATCAGAAGTAGTGAGGAACTATTTCTACAATTTTTAGCAAGTCCAAGAACGTGCCAAATTCCCGAGTATTCGCCGGTACAGCGCAATTCAGCGCTTTTCCGAGTTAAAAGGTCGTCCGAACGACGATGCCCCCGGATTGGATTGATAATTGAACTTACAGACCAATAAAACCAGTTTAAATCAAATCGCACGTATGCAGTCAATCCCCAGCCGATATCATCGCGTAAGGGCCCGTGTCCAGGAAAAACGAAGTCAATGGAAAACATTCTTCTATAATGCCGGCGACCTGGTGGCCTTTATGGCGCGCTTTTTCAAGGAGGTCGTCCGTCCGCCTTATGAATGGCGGGAGATCATGTACCAATGTTACCTGGTAGGTTATAAATCTACCTTCCTCATTGGTCTGACAGGCTTTATCATGGGCGCCGTACTGACCATTCAGACCCGTCCCTCAATGGCCTCGTTCGGGGCCGTATCCCTTATCCCAGGCATGGTCTCTGTTTCGGTTATCCGGGAGATCGGCCCTGTCATCACCGCCATTATCTGCTGCGGCAAGATAGGCTCCCGCATGGGCGCGGAGCTCGGTTCGATGAAGGTCACTGAACAGATAGACGCCATGGAAGTGTCAGCTATTAATCCCTACCGTTATCTCGTCGTCACCCGCACGGCAGCTACGATCCTGATGGTCCCGTTGCTGACGCTTTACGCGGATATTATCGCACTCTACGGCGGCTATATCGCGATGAATATCCACGACAAGGCCACCATGCAGCACTTCTTCGGCGCAGCCATGCACCGGCTCGAATTCATCGACCTGCTGCCGGCCATCGTCAAGTCGTTCTTCTTCGGATACGTCATCGGCATTATCGGGTGCTATAAGGGCTACAATGCCCGCCGGGGCACAGAAAGCGTTGGCATTGCGGCCAATTCGGCTGTAGTCGCCTCTTCCCTGGCTGTGTTTATTATAGATATGATCGCTGCACAAATTACTGATCTGTTATAATCACTGACTATGAAATCAACTGAAAAATACGATCCTGCCGAGTCCGCCGAAAATGCGGCCGGTGACAGCGTAAACGGTAGTCGGGCCAACGAAGAAAAAGCGGGCCGGGGCAATCCGGATGGCGCCGCAGAAGCGCCGGAGGAGGAAGAGGTAGAAGCGCGGCGGGAAGAGGAGGAAGCCCAGTCGGAGGCGAAGGAGGCACGGCCGGGGGAAAAGGCGCGGCCGGAGGCGAAGGAGGAAGCGCGGCCGGAGAAGCAGGAAGCCCAGCCGGAGGTGAAGGAGGCGCGGCCGGAGGAAGAAGCGCGGCCGGAGGAGGAGGAAGCGCCCCAGGAGGAGGAGGAAGCCCCGCCGGAGACAACTCCGGATCAGAACCTGCAGCCTACGGAAGCGGAGCCCTCTTCGGGGAAAGGCGAGCCGATCATAACGATAAAGGGAGTCTTTAAGTCGTTCGGCGGGCACGACGTGCTCCGCGGCGTCGACATACATGTCTATAAAGGCGAGAACCTCGTGATCCTCGGAAAATCGGGCTCCGGAAAATCGGTGCTGATCAAGTGTCTCGTAGGCCTGGAAACACCGGATCAAGGGGAGATCACTATTTTTGGACAGGACATTTCAAAACTCAACTACGCCGAACTGAATGCCATGCGTCTGCGTATGGGCTTTCTTTTTCAAAATGCCGCGCTTTACGACAGCATGACGGTAAAGGAAAACCTGCTGTTCCCGCTGCGTCAGCACAAAAAGGAGATGACAAGAGAAAAGAAACAACAGCTGGTCGAGGAAATGCTGGAGAACGTCGGTCTTGCGGATTCCATCGATCAGATGCCATCAAGACTCTCCGGCGGACAAATGAAAAGGATCGGGCTTGCCCGAACCCTTATCCTGCGGCCCGAGATCATGTTATATGACGAACCTACGACCGGGCTGGATACGGGCACCTCGCACGAGATCAGCGAACTCATCTGCAAAATGAAAGAGAAATATAAAATTTCTTCCATTATCATCACCCACGACATGCCCTGCGCAAAAATGACCGCGGATCGTATCATCATGATGAAAGAAGGCGCCGTCTATGCCGAAGGCAGTTATGATGAACTCGAAAAGGCGGACGATGAATGGATCAGATCTTTTTTTTACTAACCGGCCTATGCCATAAATCTACGTTATGCCAAAAGAAAAAAACTATAAATGGAAACTCGGCGCTTTCTCGATTGCAGCGCTTGCCATTGGAATTGCAGCCGTCTATATCATAGGACAACAAAAAAATAAGTTTAGCGCCACCCTTCACATCAGTGCGCAATTCAGCTCTGTCAGCGGTCTTAAGTCGGGCAGCAATGTCCGGCTGGGCGGTATCGACGTCGGCACTGTAGACAATATCATGCTCGTCACCGACACCACCGTCCAGGTCGATATGATCATCCAGAAAAAGGTCCAGAAATTTATAAAAAAGGACGCAAAGGCCAATATCAGCTCGGATGGATTGATGGGAGATAAGGTGATCGCCATTACCGCAGGCACCCCCGCACAGCCCATGGTGACAGACGGAGATACGTTGGGCTCCTATAAGCCAGTCGAGACGGATGCCATCATGGCCAGTCTGAAGACGTCAGCCGACAACGCCGCCATCATCACCGGCAACCTGGCCGATATATCCAACCGGATCAATCATGGGAAGGGCGCCCTTGGCAAGCTCCTCCACGACACTACCCTCTCCACTAATATCAGCGCCACCATGAAGAACCTGCGCTCGAGTTCGGAAGGGCTCAACGAGAATATGGAGGCGGCCAAACACAGCTTCCTGTTACGCGGATTCTTTAAGAAGAAAGAAAAGGAAAAGAAGAAAAAAGAAGAGGAAGCACAGAAGGCTGAGCAAAAGAAAAAAGAAGACGCCGAAGACCAGAAGAAAGCATCTCAATAAAAGCAGGGAGATGATTCAAAAGCAAAATGGAGGCCCTGAGAATTGCTTGAACGAGAAATGTTTTCATGAGGGACCCGAATAAAAAGAGGCTGTATCGACCTTATGATACAGCCTCTCATTTTTAGTCAGGGCTTTATTAATCAGCTTTTATATTTTTAACCGGATTGGCCAACCCGGCCCGAACAGCCTGAAAGCTCACGGTCGCAAGGGTTATCGCCAGCGTACTGATGGTCGTGATCAAAAACACGGTCCAGCTCAACGTGGTCCGGTATGCAAAATCCTGTAGCCAACGATGCATAACCAGCCAGGACAAGGGTGAAGCGATCACGATCGCAATGACCACCAGCCTGATAAAGTCTTTGGATAGGAGCAGTACGATCCCCGTCACATTCGCCCCCAATACCTTGCGGATACCGATCTCCCGAATCCGCTGCTCCGCGCTGAAGCTGGCCAGGCCAAACAGTCCAAGGCAGCTGATCAATATCGCCATGACAGTGAAGTACCGGATCATTGCCGACAGGCGTTCTTCCGCGGCATAGTTCTTCTGAAAGTCATCATCGAGGAAGGAATATTCAAAAGGCTCATTCGGATCCAGCTTATGCCAGGCGGCCTCCAGCGAAGCGATCATGGGTGCAGGATCCTTACCCTTTGCATGTACAAGGATATAATTCACATCGCCCGGCTGTGCGAGCTTAAAACCATAGGGCGTGATCGGCACATGCAGGTCTTCGAAATGAAAGTCTTTTACTACGCCAACGATTTCAAACCGCCTCTGTTCCTTCCTGTGGTTGGCATAAACGTATCCCCCGATCGCTTTTTCGGGGCTGCCGAAGCCCAGGGAAGCAACCGCGTTCTCATTCAGGATGATCCTTTCGCTGCTATCGCCAGGGAATTGATTGGAGTAAAGCCGTCCCGCAACCACTTTAATATTCAGGGTATTCAGATAGTCGTAGTCAATGTCGTTCATCCTGATCCGCCGGCCTTCCTCGGACCGTTGACCTTCCTTGAACATGATATCGTCGGAAGCATTAAACAGACCGGGATAAAACGCAGATGCGCCGACCGCTGACACCTGACCGCTCCGCCGGAACTCCGTTTTCAGTGACGTGACCAGGCTCTTCCCCGTAGCACTGCGCAGCGGTATTACGACCTGGGCACTCCTTTCAAACCCCAGATCCATCTTACGCATGTACTGCATCTGGTCGTTGATGACAACGGTGCAAACGATCAGCATGACCGATATAATGAACTGGAACACTACCAGCCCCTTCCGCATCGAGACAGCCGCCAGCGAATTGGAGAATTTGCCTTTCAGCACCTTTGCCGGCTGGAAAGAAGACAAGTAAAAGGCTGGATACAACCCGGCGAGTAATCCGGCAAAAACGGCAAGCCCCAGAAAGCCGATCAGCAAAGACCAGTTTTCCGGCAGTGAAAGCGACAAGGTCCGGCCGACCATCTGCCCGAACAAAGGCAAGAGCCAGAGCGTAAAGGTCCAGGCCAGCAGAAAAGCGATCCCGCTCATCATCACCGATTCCCCGAGGAACTGACCGATCAGCGATCCCCTGACGGCGCCCATGACCTTTCTTAAACCGACTTCCGAAGAACGCTTTGCGCTGCGGGCCGTAGCCAGGTTCATAAAGTTGATACAAGCGATGATCAGCGTAAAAACGGCTATCGACCCCAGGATATACAGATAGGGCTTGCTGGCCGTCGGGCTGATCGTATTGGTCAGGTCGGAACGCAGATGGATATCTTTCACCGGGATCAGGAACTGCTCCTTCGTAAAGCCGATGGTCTTCATGTCCTTGCCTGCATACTTATCCAGGAAAGCGGGCATCTGCGCTTCCAGCGCCGACGGCGTATACCCCTCTTTCAGCTTCAGATAGGTGACAAACATATTGTTGGATACAAAGTCACTTGCATGATCTTTGTTGAACTGCTCCACTTCACCACCGTGCATCGACAAAAAGAAACTGTTGTTCAGATGGGAAGGGGCGTCGAAGGGACGATAGACGCCGGTGACGAGGAAGTCGTGTTCCCCGTTAGTCGAACTGCTGACATGGATCGTTTTTCCAAGGGCCATCGTCTTGTTTCCGAAAAGCCGGTGCGCCAGTTCTTCCGGCAGGACCATGGTCCCGGGATGGTCAAGTGCAGAAGCTGCGTTTCCTTCGACAAAATGATAGGTGAACATCCGGAAGAATGTCGAGTCTACCAGGCAGCCATTCGCCTCATAATAGCTGGCAGGAGCGCTTCCGGCAACACGATACTGCAGCAGGGTCTTGTCTTCGAAGGTTGCCAAAGACAACAGCCGCGCCGTCATTTCTATCCCGGGAAATTCCTTTTGCAGCGCGGCAGCCATCGGGGCCGGCGATACGGGCATTTTGGTGGTCTTACCCTGAAAGTTGAACTTCGTAGCGATCTCATAGAGCC
>JAATGQ010000167.1 GCA_015654595.1 Chitinophagales bacterium
AACGCAAGCACTACCGCCAGGACCTATGTGGCAGAATCTGGTGATACGGCAGCTCTTGCCAAGGTTGCATCAAGTTACACCGTCGCAAACAGTTCCCTGACTTATTACACGCTGGAATATATAAAGATTAACGGTATGTTAGACGGCAGTGCCGGTGCCCCGTCCGATGATCCTGTGGATGCCGTTTTAAAATGCCAGACAACCGGTATTAAGACGGCCTCGGGAACAAATTTGAATGTGCTGGTCAATAATGCGGCGCTGAATGCCCATAATTCGGTCAGTTTGATTTACAATGTGAATGTGACTGAGAGCGCCACTGACTATAATTCTACTGATATTCAATTGGATTCTGCTAAGATCGCAGCCGCCCTTGGATTATCAGCTGCGCAGATTGGCGATAGTATCCAGAATGGCAGCGCTAACATACTCTATTATCAACAGCAGTCAAATAGTACACTTAGTAACAATTACACCGCAGATTATCCGGGATTCTGGTTGAATAGCGCTGGTGATGTTGTTAATTGGGGAAGCGGTTCGGTTATATGGATTGATTTCAATACGACTCCATTCTCCCTCACCGTAGGTCAATTTCCCGGGGGAAGCACTGTCGGGACCAAATATGTTTACACACAGGTGTTTGAATATATACAACCCAGCGGATCGATCTTGAAAGCTGTCATAACCATAAACGTAACTCTTATTTAATAAATTATTGCTTATGTTAAAACTTAATATAGTTGCTGCTTTTGGTGTAGTTGCTATCCTTCTCCTGGGGACAGGATGCGCAAAAAAAATCAATGGCTATTTGAGCAACGAGATCTATTATACGGTTAATCCGTTTGAAGTTCAACAGGGAGTTACGACCGTGTCTGCTCCTCTCGTTTTGAATGGTTCTACTGCGCCTTTACACGTCAAGATTACTGCCCTTCGGGATTCTTTAGGCAACGATGCCGATAGCGTTCTCATGACGCCGCAGTCTATCATTACTTACAAAGCCACGGTACTTAGTTCCGATACAACATTGGCTATGCTGAATGCCAAGTTAAATGACAGCCTGGTTCGTCCGTTTAATATCGCCGAAGTTGGCGGAAGGCTGCAATTTACTGCTGCGACCGTCTCGGTTCCCCTGGGATCTTATTCGATGGACCTGGAAGTTTCCAACATTAATGGCCAACGGGCTATAAAGAACGCCTGTACCATATTGCTGGAACCATTGTCCGCTGCTTATACGCTCGGGTATTATAGTTACAGAACGAACGATCCTACCGGAACTATCCAGTATATGCGGACAGAGTCTGACCCAAGCTATTCTACTTTTGATATCGTGCGTAGCGAGGGTAATGGCGTGTCAAAGATCATCCTTAAGTTTGTAGACAAGAACGGGAAGCCGTTCAATCCCAAAGCCGGCGAGGTTTCTGATTGGGTCGAGGCTTCCAGGGATGCTGCCGTGTATCCTACTTTAGCCGATTGGGCGCCCTATTATACTCCGGTTTATACCGATTCTACTATTGAAACACAACTGCCAAACATACCCGTCAGTTTTCCTTATTTCGATCTGAATACGACTTACCCGGCTGCCGGGGGATGCCGGATCGACAATAAGATCAAAGGAGTGGCCTCGGGGGATGTCATCCATACGGTAATGTATTTTACCCTGGGCACCACTGGAATTTACACGATCACGTATCATTTGGTTGTGGATACGCATATCTAAATTTGTTCGGCTGAGTAAAAAAAGCCCCCGGCAGGTTAACCCGGAGGGAAAGATGATGAGGTGGGAGCGGGAACAAACTTCCACAATTGACGGGGTTTTTCAACGGATGCGGGGGCTGGCAACAAAATTGAATAATGTGTTCTATACTTTATTGTTTACTTTAAAATATACAATTATGGAACACAAACCGAATACATCCAGCACGGGCTTGAAAATCAAAGGCAACTGGAATGAGTTGAAAGGAAAGATCAAGCAGCAGTATGCGAATCTGACGGATGACGATCTGTTATATGAAGAAGGTAAGGAAGATGAATTGTATGGACGGATTCAGAAAAAGACGGGACATACGAAGGAAGAGGTGAAAAAATGGATCGATACGTTGTAAGAAATTTCATAGGAAAAGTTTAATGGTTATCGAACCCGGACTGCATTTCAGCGGCCCGGGTTTTTTTTGTTAAATTTCAAGAACTATCAGATAAAATCTGCGAATAGACATAAGAGTTAATTTTTTAGATTGAATAAATTAAATATTATTTATGAAAAAATTGACTCTGCTCCTTTTGGCGGCGGTAGGGGTCGCCTCTTGCCATAAGGATTTGAAATCAGTGGCAAAAACTGCAGTCTATCCAACCCGCTCCGACGTTGCTGTTACTTCTTCTTACATTGTGTTGTCGAATTATGCCTACACCTGGGACTCTTCAGGAGCACCGAAGAAGCTGGTGAAGATGATTCCCGTAAATCTGAACCTGTTAAAGGGGAAGGATAAGATGTCTATCGTTGTAGTGGATAAGAATGGCAAGGTGTTCGATCCTGCGAACGGGGAGGTGGTTTCACGGGATGAGGGCCTTAAGATTCCCGATGAAAAATTGGAAGTGAAGGATATTGGAGACGGCAAATTCAACTATGATTTATCCGGAAAGACTTCTTATTATTCGAAGCTTGAAGATTATACTGGCTACGAAATAACCAGTAAGAACCGGCTTTATTATAAAATACCGGGGAGCCTGACCCTGGAGGGGAAGGATGTTTACCTAGGATTCTCGGTTTATTTCTCCAAAAGAGGCGCTTATCAGATCGTATTGGTCGCGCCAGTTGCTCATGTTTAAGCTATCGCTCTGTTTTTAACCATTAAACTATTTTTATGAAGAAAGTTATAGGTACTTTATGCCTGGTTTTAATAGGTGTTGGATGTTTCTCACAATGTACCAATTTGTCATATCAGGGAGGTGGCTGTGTTCTGACTACATCATACATGTTTGGTACAAATGTAACCACCAGTGGAAGCTGGATAAATGCATACGCTTCGTTTGATGAAATACAGATTACCGTATCTGCTAATACCGCCCCGACCCACAGAAGCGGGACTGTATATTACACGGAGGAAACCAGTGAAGGGACATATACGGCAGGAATGACTGATGTGTCTCAAGGGCAAGCTCCTTCAGGAACGCCGGGAACTCCTGTCTGCGATAATTTTGCTATAACCGGTCCAAGTCAATTGGAATGGGCAAGTGGTAGCATTGAATATGCTTTTGGGGCGACTCCCTTCAGTACCGGTACTGTATCGTACAATTGGTCATATACAGGCGGCCCTTTGACTGATTTTAGTCCGTATTTCAATGTTGTATCTTTTTATGCGGATATTGCTGTCGCCGTTAATCCGATAGTAGTATCGGTATCGACCAGCAACGGCTGTTCAGCATCGCATTATGTACAGGTATTCCCATAAATTGGGTCTTATAAAAAAGAGACCAGGTCTTCGCGGCCTGATCCCTTTTTTAGTTTACTGCTGAAGTGTAAATTTCTTCCTGCCTTTTGGGCTTTCTGCTGGGAAGTGCGACCGTTGCGGGCTAATGCGGCGTCTTTTATGGGTAATAGGTTGATTTTCAACGGATAATGACTATGGATGACTTTACACACCTGGAGAAATAGCAAACTGTCCGTGAGGGAAGCGGTGAAATGCAATGCTGCACCGGCCTTGTCGGTCGTTGGGTCTGGGCAAAGATATCGATACCTTTGATCCACAATACACTTTTATGCAGACACTTACAGGAAAAACGGCGCTTATTACGGGCGCGGGCAAAGGATTAGGAAAGGCAGTCGCATTGGCATTGGCGGCTGAGGGGCTTCATCTTGGATTGATCGGCCGTACACAAAAGGATCTGGAGGAAGTGGCCCGGCAGGCAAAGAAGGCCAATGCCGGTATTGAAGTCCATATTAAGGTGGCAGATACCGGTATTTATGCGCAGGTAAAAGAGGCGGTGAGTGAGTTGGTCGGATTGCTGGGTTCGGTAGATGTGCTGATCAACAACGCGGGTATTCTGAAAGTAGGAAGTATTGTAGAACTGCCTGTCGAGGAATGGCAGCAGGTGATACAGGTAAATTTGTTGGGCGCGTATTATGTGATCCACGAGGTATTTCCGCATATGCTGGCACAGAAAAAGGGCGATGTGATCAATGTCGCTTCTACGGCGGGTTTGAAGGGAGCGGCGAATATGAGCGCTTATGGGGCGAGCAAGGCGGCCTTGATCAATTTGTCGGAGTCGCTGATGTATGAGGGCCGCAAGTCGAATATCCGGGTGACGACGCTCAATCCCAGCACGGTTGCTACCGATATGACCGTAAACGCGAAGTTTACGGATGGCAATGTCGAGAAGGTGCTGCAGCCCGAAGATCTGGCGCAGTTGGTAGTATATCAGCTGAAGCTGCCGCAGCGCGCGTTTGTAAAGGAAGTGGGCTTGTGGTCGACCAATCCTTGATCTTTCTCTGATCCTGCGGCATCTTTTGGAATGCTGCAGCCTTAATTAGGCCTATATGAGATATTTCTTTTTGTTCTTGTTTTCAACATGGGAAATTTCTTCACAAGCTCAGCGGGTCGAGGTATTGGATAGCGGCAAGGTCTTTCAGAAGGCACAGTCACCTGGCGATCATATATGACCGGGAAGGGAATGTGGATAAAAGGATTTGCTTCTATTCCGGGCCTTTGAACAAATGACTTTTGCGGATACCTAGTTTCTTTATCCTTGAATTGAGGGTTGAATATGGGAGTCCGAGTAGTTCTGCGGCGCCGCCCGGGCCGGATACTTTTCCTTTGGCGTGTTTGAGGGCTTCGAGGATGTTTGCTTTTTCTGATTCTGCCAGCGTTTTTATCGCGGCAGATTCTTCCGATCGGGTATACTTTGTTTTGACGGGCAGCATGATCTCCTGGATAGTTGGGGTCTTTGTAAGCAGCACGCTTCTTTCGATCAGGTGTTCCAGCTCGCGGATATTGCCTGGCCAGGAGTAGGCCATGAGCTGGTCCATGACGCGGTTGGAGATATCCGTTACCTTCTTTCCCGAATTCTTTGCGTATTTGTCCATGAAATACATCGCGAGGGCGGGTATGTCCTCTTTGTGTTCGCGGAGGGGTGGGAGAGTGATGGGGAAGACGTTCAGGCGGTAGAAAAGGTCGGAGCGGAAGCGTCCTTCTTCCATTTCTTTTTGCAGGTTTCGGTTGGTGGCGGCTATGATACGGACGTCGACCTTGAAGGGGGCGGAGCCGCCGACCCGCTCGATTTCTTTTTCCTGGATAGCTCTCAGCAGTTTGACCTGCAGATCGAGGGGCATTTCTCCGATCTCGTCGAGGAACAGGGTGCCGTGGCTGGCGAGTTCGAACTTTCCTTGCCGGGTTTCGGAGGCGCCGGTAAAGCTTCCTTTTTCATGACCGAAGAGTTCGCTTTCGATCAGGTTGGAGGGCAGTGCGGCACAGTTGACTTTTACCAGCAGCCGGTTTTTACGGGGTGAATTGTGGTGGATGGAGTTGGCGACGAGTTCCTTGCCCGTTCCGGTCTCGCCGAGAAGCAGGATGGTGCTGTTGGTGGGCGAGACCCTCGTCAGGAGTTGAAAGATCTTTTGCATTTCCGGACCGGAGCCGATAATTTCCTTATGACTGTATTTATTGCTTTCTATCAGCTGATGCTGGATCTTTTCCTGCGTGAGCAGGTGGTTGAGCGTATTGGTGACCAGGTTGGCGATAGTCGGTGTGAGTTCCTTTGATCGCCGGTCTTGTTTTATAGGCTCGTGGGTATAAAGGAAGAGGGTGCCGATGGGGGTGTTCCCGATCTGAAGGGGAAGGCTGATGGCTGGTTTGGAATCGGACTTGTCTTCCGGGTATAATTTGATATCTGCTGTTTTGAACGGCGGCAAGCGCCGCAAACGGTGTGTTAGAACCCGCAGCAGCTCTTCTTTGCTATGGACATGGATCAGATCGCCAGTCAACTCGAGGAGGAATTGTCTTTCCTCCTCGAGTTGGTTTAGTAAACTATTGTTGACGGGTTTTTGCATGTCGTCTACGAATGTAGACAAAATTACATCGTTGTGTTGGCTGGCGGGATTCCGATCATTTCGAGAATATGGTTTATTGAACCGGAGGAGTGGAGAGCCGCCGTCTGTTCCATGGTCATCTGAGCCGTTTCGGAAGCCCTTTTCCGCATTTGTTTTTCGTAAGCCGATATGGCTTCGTGGGGGGTGGCGTAGACTTCGCTGAGCAGGGATTCGGCCAGTTCGAGCGCGTCGAGCATCGCCATGTTGACGCCTTCTCCGGCGTAAGGAGGCATGAGGTGAGCGGCGTCGCCAAGCATCGTGAGGTTAGGTTGTGCTTCCCATTGCTGGTCCAGCGGCATACAGTATTGCGGGCGTGGGATGAATTTTGGATCTGCTTTTTCGAATAGATCCGTCCAGAGAGGCGACCAGTTCTTGTATGCGGTGGTGAACCAGGACAGGACCTGCGTTTTGTCGTTCCAGTCGATCCCGCTGTCGCGGGTCCAGTTCTCCTCGCATTTGAAGCCGGTGTAGAATGTAAGGCTGCCGTCGCCTTTGGCGCTGACGATCAGCGTTTTTTCGTCACCCAGGATAAAGAGTTTGCCGCCGTTGGTCAGCTGGCAGAGTTCGGGGACTTTCGTTGCTGCATCGTAGACACTGCCTTCGATCGCGGTGACGCCGGAGTAAAAGGGTTTTATTGGCGTGATGTAAGGGCGGAGTTTTGAGTTGGCGCCGTCGGCTGCGATGACGATGTCGGCGGTGGCAGTTTTGCCGTTGGCGAAATGGATGAGCCAATGGGGGGAGGGGGGGATGCCGGTGGATTGGCTGCTGGTGCGTTGGGTGGTTTCGCTGAAGGTTTGGTTGTTGGTGGTTTCGCCGGTGGTTTGGCTGCTGGTGGGTTGGACCCCGGTAGACTTGCCGCTGGTGGGATGGATGCCGCCAGATTGGGCGGCTTCGCCGCGGGGATGGACGCCGCGGGGATGGACGCCGGCAGATTGGCTTCCGGTGCGTTGGGTGGTTTAGCTGACGGGTTGCAGAGAAAGGAATTGGCTGTCCCATACAACCGTGTCGGGTTGGAGAGAGTCGAGCAGGATCTCGCGCAGCGGGCCGCGGTCTATTTCGGGTCTTGAGAAATCGTTTTCTTCGTTGGTTGCGAAGCTTTCGTCGAGGTAGATGGTTGCGTTTTTGTCAAGCACTTTCATCTGGTCGGCGCCGGGGCGATAGTTGGCTTTGAAGGCGTCCATGAGGCCGGCGGCTCGGAGCGCTTTAAGACCGGAGTCGTCGTGCAGGTCGAGTGTTGCGCCTTGTACGCGGACCTGGCGGTTGACGTCGCGTTCATAAATTTTTACGTTGGCGCCGTTCATTTGAAGGAGCCTGGCGAGGGTAAGGCCACCGGGCCCTCCGCCGATGATGGCGATCGATTTGTGGTGGATCGGGTTCATGTTTTTGTTGTTTGTATTCCTTGTATAACCGCTTCGCAGGCTTCCGCGAGCACTATGTCGGTAATGATTTGCTGTGGTCTTTCGAGGTGGTCGAAGTATTCGTTCACGAGATCTATCAATGGAGAAAAGAGCAGAGCTCTATGAACGTCGTGAGGAAGGTCGCGGATGATACCGGCCTTTACCTGGTTTTGCAGGAAACGGATGATGGGTGCGAAGAATTGTCCCTGCTGAATATTCTCTTGTTGGTAGGCTTTATTTAGCAGCGGCGAAGATTTGCCGTATTGCATAAGTGCGAATGCGGGACGGTTGTTGATCATGTAATGGAAGCCGTTTCGCCAGAGTGTTTTTATCCCGGTGGCGAGCTCCATGGTTTCGTCGAAGTCGACGAGGACCGCTTTTTCATAGGCAGCTAGGACGTCTTTCACATATAAGGTGATCAGCAGGTCGTCTTTGTCTTTGTATTTGATATAGATGGTACGGGGTGAAATGCCTGCAGCTTTAGCCAGTTTTTGCATACTAAGGTTTTCGAGGCCTTCGGTGGCGATGATGTGTAGGGCCAGCCGGCGAATGGCTTCTTCCTTTTCCAGGTTCTTCGGTCGCATAAGATAAAAGTAAGTAAATAAACGTATATTTATAAATTGTTTTACTGTTATTTAGCCATTTTGCGGTATTTCGTAGTTTGGGGCAATTTATGGGAATCCTTAATTGATTGATAATTATCTTGTTAGTATGTGGTATGTTGTTTGGGCTGATTGGACAAACGAATCACAACATGAAAATAGCCCGAATGCTTATCGACACGCTGGTGACGGCGGGGGTCAAACGGATGCATGGATTGGTAGGAGACAGCGCCAATGCCATTGCCAACGAAATCAGGGAGAGTAAACAGATCGAGTGGCTGCATTACCGGCATGAGGAGGCAGCGGCTTTTGCGGCGGGGGCTGACGCACAGTTGACGGGGGGGCTGGCGGTTTGTATTGGCAGCTGCGGACCGGGGAATATGCATTTGATCAACGGCTTGTATGATGCGCATCGCAGTCAGGCGCCGGTGTTAGCGATAGCGACGCATATTCCGAGTTCGGAGATCGGCACGAGTTATTTCCAGGAGACAGATCCGAAGGCCTTGTTCAAAGATTGCAGTTACTATTGTGAGTTGGTTTCGTCGGGAAAGCAGATGCCGCGTGTGTTGCAGATTGCGATGCAGCATGCGGTCGCGAGGCAGGGCGTAGCGGTGATCGTGTTGTCGGGGGATGTCGCGGTAGAGGAGGTGGAGTTGCCGGAGTTGAAGCATAATGTATTATTACAGCGGCCAGTCATCCGGCCTTCGGATACCGAGTTGGCGTCTCTGGCTGCTTTGATCAATGGGCATAGCCGGATCACGCTTTTATGCGGCAGCGGTTGTAAGGATGCTCATGACGAGGTAATGGCGCTTTGTGCCAAGGTAAAATCGCCGGTGGTGACCGCGCTGAGGGGGAAGCAGTATGTGGAGTGGGATAATCCATATGATGTGGGCCTGACAGGTTTGATCGGCTATTCTTCTGGTTTCCATGCGATGGAGCGGTGTGAGATATTGTTGATGTTGGGGACGGATTTTCCGTATAAGGATTTTTTTCCGGGGCATCCCGTGAAGATCGTGCAAATTGATTTGCGGGCTGAGCATTTGGGGCGGCGGGCTGCTATAACGACGGGCTTGGTGGGAGATATTGGCGAGACGCTGCGGGCTTTATTGCCGCTGATCACCGTCAAGGAAGATAGCGCGCATCTTGAGCATTGTCGTAACGAGTATGCGCGGGTGCGTGAGGGTTTGGATAAGAAGGCGGCTGCAGACAGAAGTGATACGATCGTATACCCTGAGTTTGTCGCGGCGGAGTTGAGTCGTCAGGCGGCTGATAATGCGGTATTCACCTGTGATGTAGGAACGCCTGTTGTTTGGGCGGCGCGTTATCTGCAGATGAAAAAAGGCCGCGCATTGCTGGGGTCGTTTAATCATGGAAGTATGGCAAATGCGATGCCGCAGGCGATTGGGGCTCAGTTTGCGTTTCCTGGCCGCCAGGTGATCTCTCTCTCCGGGGATGGCGGTTTTAGTATGTTGATGGGGGATCTGTTGACGATCCGTCAATATAAACTGCCGGTGAAGGTGGTGATCTTTAACAATGGAGTGCTGGGGTTTGTGGCGTTGGAGATGAAGGCGCAAGGGTATCCGCCGTATGCTACGGATCTGGACAACCCTGATTTTGCGCTGATGGCAGAGGCGATGGGCATCAAAGGTATTTCGGTGCGGAAACCGGCCGAGGTTGCTCCTGCGATTGCGGCGGCTTTGGCGCATGAGGGGCCGGTAGTGTTGAATGTTTATGTGAGTCCTTCGGAATTGAGTATGCCGCCGACGATCAAACTCGAGCAGGCGAAAGGGTTTAGTCTGTATATGTTCAGACAGATACTGGATGGCAATCTTGGTGAGGTAGTTGAGACCGTGAAAACGAATTTTTTGACTTAGAGGGCTTCGGAGGTGATCGCACTCCTCTCCCTGTCGCATTGGCTGCTTGTCGCGCGCTGAGCTGGCGAGGCTGAAGGCGGGGGCAGTTGGGGACTTTCGCCCTGGGTTGCGTAACTTGTGGGATGGCTTCGAAAAAGATCAGGCAGCTGCAATTTGATACAAGGGTTAGCCCGGGGATCGAGATCATTCCGGTGAACGAGCGATATGTTCGGACACGGGAGAATTTGCTGGTTCCGCATCGGGCTGACTTTTTTTGTGTGTTGTGGTTTTATTCGGGGCAGGTGGTGCATTTGGTGGATTTTGAGCCGGTAGTCCTGGCTGCTCCGGGCCTGTTGTTTGTAGCGAAGGACAGGGTGCAATTGTTTGATCAGGAGCGGGCTTTTGAGGCGAAAGTATTGTTGTTTACGGAAGAATTGTTCGATACGAATTTTTTGCAATGGAATCCGCTGTTTAACCGTCCTGATGGCAGTGTGACCCGTATGGTTGCTTCCGAAGGGCTGGCGAGGCATTGGGAGGAAATGGAACGTGAGCTGGCGTCGCCGTCGGACCGGTTCAAACCCTTGTTATTGCGGAATCACCTGGAGAATTTTTTATTGCAGTCGGAACGCGAGGCCGGGATCGTTTATGCCGGAGAAGGAACCGATCTGTTTTTCGCTTTGCGCCGGTTGATGGAGAAACATTATAAAGACCAGCAGCCGGTTTCTTTTTATACGGATGCGTTGGGTGTATCGGGTAAGGTGCTGGCGCGGGTGACATCGGGGCTGACGGGAAAGACGCCAAAGCAGCTGCTGGATGAACGTCTTTTGTTGGAAGCCAAACGGCTGTTGATCCACGGCCTGGCAGCGGGGAAGGAGATCGGATATGAACTGGGTTTTATGGAGCCGACGAATTTTGTCAAATTTTTTAAGAAGCATACGGGAGTAACGCCTTCTGTTTTTCGTTCCGGATATTTACAGGGGTAGGCACGTCGGGCCGGCCGTGCCCGAGGCCGGTTTTGGCCGGGACTTCTTTTAGACAGAGTTGGGCGGATAAGTATCATTCATTGGCTGTTATCTACCTTTTCCCGGGCTGGTTGTTGAAGGAACTTTGATCTGTCAAAAAACAGATCATATGTATTACACAGTTAATGATGTACGGCTTAATGTCGTCGACGAAGGAAAGGGAAATCCTGCACTTGTATTTCTGCATTTTTATGGTGGGTCTTCACAGACCTGGGCTGGTGTTGCCGAGGCTTTACGCGACGAGTATCGGGTTATCCGGTATGACCACAGAGGTTGGGGTAAGTCGGATAAGCCTTCTTCGGGGTATAGCATTGTATCGCTGGCCAAGGATGCGCTGGCGCTGATCGACGCATTGCAATTGGATGAGTATATCCTGATCGGGCATTCGATGGGCGGTAAGGTCGCACAATATGTTGCGGCGCAGCGGCCAAAAGGGTTAAAGCAACTGTTATTGGTTGCTCCTTCGCCTTCATCGGCGACCATCCTGCCGGAGGAAGCATTGGAGGGGATGAAGATGGCCTATACTTCCCGGGATCGGATCGAAGCGGTGATCGACCATGTATTTTTGGCTGCGGAACTGGATGGCGTTGCGAGAGAAAGGCTGATCGCGGATATGCAGCAGCATAATGATCATTCCCGTCTGGGCTGGATCGAGATTGCGATGAAGGAGGATTTTTCAGCTGAAGTGGGGCGGATAGATGTGCCCGTGCTGGTCATTGCGGGAGAAAAGGATGTGGTGGATACGCCGGAAAGGCTGGAGACAGAGGTCGTCGGCCGGATTTCCGGGGCGAGGATGGCCGTGGTGCCTGGGGTAGGGCATTTGAGCATGGTCCAGAAGCCCGCGGCGGTGGCGGAGCTGATCAGGGAATTTGTACGTAGCTAAGGGCGCCGGTGCGGGAATGCTGTGCCCGGACCTGCTTCAGAAAGAATAATTTCAATTTCCTTTGGCTTTTATAGGTCAAATATCCTATTTTTGCAGCCACTTCAAAAAAAGAGGTAGGATGCGTGGGTGGCGAAATTGGTAGACGCACTACTTTGAGGTGGTAGCGCTTTCATCGGCGTGTGAGTTCGAATCTCATCCCGCGCACAATGGCCCCTCAGCATAGCTGAGGGGTTTTGCATTTTGGAGCATGGCGAACAAGTTCGCTAATGCGGAAAAATGTAAAAGCCTAAGCGCCGAAGGCGCGGGGGCCATTGGGTAAGAGCAACCTTAAGAGATCAGCGGAGCTAATCTCATCCCGCGCACTTAGAGCCTTGTAATCAATTAGTTACAAGGCTTTTTTATTTCCAAAATTATCTTCTCATTAGAGTCAAACAGGCCACACACTTATAGTCCGGTATCAAAAGTCACGCCATTACAGTGAGTGCCGCCGATAACCGGCAAGTCTTCATTCCATACTGAGTTTGTTTTTTTGATGCAATTTTAGGGATCGCTACCTTGACCGAATAACTTTTATGTGGCGATCCATCAACTTTCCACTTTTTTGAAATTGATTGTATACTCAATCCAATATAGTGTGTTGCAGCATCACGTCTCTCTTTCATCTCAATAATCCACTCACTGTTATTTTCCGTTACAGCTTTAAGTAGTAACCGAATTCCGAATACGACTTAAGAACTTCAGCCATCTTGCTGTGACTTTTACTACTAGTCGCACCTTTTAAAAAACAGGCGATAATCCTGGTAAGAACTTCCAGTGTCGAACTGATAGAGAAAAGAAACATTTCAAACTCATTCGCTCATCGACGGTCTGTAAGAGCATAAGACCTGATGTCAATCTTGCGGCCCAAATCCGCATCTAAGAAACTGGAAGCAGATTTTTCAAATCGATCGACGTGCTCCTGGCAAATTTTGATCCAAGTCTCTCGTCGATGGTCAACGCCGGAAATCTTAAGATGAAAATTAGCCACTCTCGCCAGATATTCTTCCAATGTCACGTAAAGACAAGAAGGCACCTTTCCTCCTCTTGGAACAAGCCTATCCAGCAGTCGACTTAATTCATCGTTCATTCTACAATTTACCTAATTAGCTTCTTTATTCCATATCGTTATTAAATCCGATGCCATAGTGAAATATGGTTTAAATTTAGTTTTATATTGGTACTAAAAGTACGGTTATATGCAAAAAGCTAAACCTTCTCTTGAGTTTGTTTAAAAATAGTGATATATTCGTACTATGAGTACGGCTACAGGAAGCAAACTAAACCATCTCCTAAATTCCCAACCTCCGGGGATAGTGTTTCTATCCGCCTGGATGACAGGGCAGGGATATAGCCACGACTTGCAGCAACGTTACAAGAAAAGCAACTGGTTGAAGTCTATTGGTACGGGGGCGTTTATCCGCAGCAATGATAAGGTTGGCTATGAAGGTGCTATATACGCCCTGCAGGAACAAAACGGCTTCACAATACATCCGGGAGGCCGAACAGCGCTTTCATTTTTGGGGAAAGCCCATTACTTGGAATTATCGGCTGGCCGGGTTGTCCTATTCGGTAGCGGAGGTGAAAAACTTCCGACATGGTTTAAAAATCATGATTGGGGTGTGAAAGCCGATTACCACGAAACATCTTTTCTGCCGCCGGACTTAGGATTGACGAAAGTTGAATTAAGCAATTTCTCAATCAAGGTTTCAGGAGCTGTTCGCGCTATCATGGAATGCCTGCATCTTGCTCCGCAAAAACAAGAACTCATGGAATGTTTTGAACTTATGGAGGGGTTGAATAATCTCGTACCAAAGCACGTTCAAACATTGCTTGAAAATTGCCAGTCGGTGAAAGTAAAACGACTATTCCTTTACATGGCGGAAAAAGCCGGGCATAATTGGTTTAAACATCTTGATCTTAAAACCGTAGATTTAGGTAAAGGGAAGCGAAGTGTCGTTAAAGGTGGGATACTTATAGATAAATATGGCATAACGGTTCCGAGAGAATTAGAAGAGTATGGAAAAGCTATATAAACAACAAGTGTCGCTATTATTAAGTGTGTTGCCGGAAGTCGCCAAAGAAAAATGCTTTGCCTTGCACGGTGGTACCGCGATCAATCTTTTTGTGCGCGACATGCCGCGTTTATCTGTCGATATTGACCTTACCTATCTTCCGATTGAGGATAGAGAAACTTCTCTAAAACATATTGCTGAAGCGCTGGAAAGAATAAAGGTAAATATTGGGAAAGTCATTCCAGACGCTCGAATTACACCACGCCTGAACGCCGGAAAATTACAGATTTCGGCCAACAAGGTTGATATAAAGCTTGAAGTCAACCTAGTTAATCGAGGCATTATTAAGCCTTTTGTACAATTCCTATTGTTCCGGTCGGACAACTGTTTGGCGGAAAAATAATTGCAGCACTTGACCGTCAACATCCGCGCGATTTGTTCGATATAAAATATTTGTTGGGAATGGAAGGTTTCACACAGGAGATAAAAGAGGGCTTTTTGCTATGTCTGCTTTGCAGTGACAGGCCGATCAACGAAGTGATTATCCCGAATTTTCAGGATCAGCGCTCGGCGCTTACCAATCAGTTTTCAGGTATGACAGATGAAACATTTAGTTATGAGGAATACGAAAGTACCCGGGAAAAACTAGTAGCAATTATTCACGAAAATTTGACTGATAGCGATAAAGAGTTTTTGCTGAGCGTCAAGAACGTTACACCGGATTGGAGCATTTATAATTTTCAGCGTTTCCCGTCAATTAACTGGAAATTGCAGAACCTTCAAAATTTGAAAAATAAAAATCCAGATAAGCACCGTGAGCAATATGAAATTCTCAAAAAGAAACTGAATGGCTTGTAGGCGCATCCATCACTGTACCCAGTGAGTTCTGGGATGATTTGGACTTATCGTATGGCAAGTATAATATTTTAGGTTTACAAACCCATAATATCATAATCATTTGGGAATTGAAAGCCTGTTTTAACTGTAAGGCACAACTTTCAGAGACCGAAACAGTGACCACTTCATTGACCGGCTGGTTCGAAACGATTTTTTCTCTAACACGAGTTTTCCGGAAAGATCGAACCAAGGTGAAAACTCGGAAAAGAAAAAAAATCAAGCAAAATTTCGCTTGGCTGGACATTATATAATCAGAGTGCCTGTTTCTAATTTTAAACCAACTTTCGGTTAAACACACCGTCAATTATCCGAAATCGGGAGATTTTCTGGTGGATAACAAATGGACTTTTGAAGTCGGAGGAAAAAGCAAAAGCTCCAGTCAAATCAAAGAAATACCCAATAGCTTCGTCGTTGTTGATGATACGGAATATCCTGTAACGACTCTCCCTTTATGGTTATTTGGTTTTCTCTACTAAAATACAATTTGCAGGTCTGGATAAAAGTCATAGAGGTTTTTTATATGCCTGGCCCATTCAGGATATTTATGCACCTCGTCCAGGAAGGGATGCTTACCACCTTTCTTATAGAAGTCACCAGCGATCTCTGCAAGGAATGGGTAGTGAAGAAGAGATCATCGAGCGAAAAATAAGCAGCTTCAGTTGGATGTTTACCAATCTCATGTAGGCGTTGAAGTAACAATGTTGTTTTTCCTGTACCGCGAGGCCCCTTGATGCCAGTCAAGCGGTTTTTCCAATTAATTTGGGGATAGAGATACCTTTTGAAATTGGCTTCCACTCTTGATACGAGCAAGTCTGATTTTTCCAGCAAGCTTTCCATTGCACATCTGTTTGTGCAAATTCAAGTATTTTTGCACATTCGGATGTGCAAAAAATCTTTTCACGCGATGATGGAGTCGACATATAATAGAATCTATGAATCGCGAATCTAATTTGCCGATAAACGGCAAGTAAATCCCCGCCTGACGGAAGGGCATAATGCTGTTCAGGCTGATTATTGAATACCCGTTATTGCACAGAATGCAGCGCAATAAAATCTATCCCTGCCGTTCCCCGAAAGGCTTCGAGGCACAAGCAGTAATTGACTGTTGTTTACTGTTAACTGCAGTCGCCACATTTCCCGTTCATTACGATATCGAATTGTTTAACCGTAAAGTTGCCAGGCAATTCCGTCACCCGGATGTCGGCTACTTTCAAAGGATAAACCATACCGCAACGTTCGCAGATAAATAGTGCATGTTGGACCGTCTGGCCGTCTGTTGATCCAAAGTCATGCAAAGCATACATGTTAGAATTGCCGGAGGTAGGTATACAATTCAGTATTCCTTTTTTTACAAAAATCCTCAGCGTCCTGTAAACACTAACTCTGTCCAGGCGGTGTTGCAACGCCCTCTGAATATCTTCATGTGATAAACAGGTATTTTTCTTGTAGAACACCGTCAATACACTCAGCCTGATTGGCGTGATATGCAAGCGGTGGCTCCTTAGCAATTCTGCAAGGTTTATTTCCATAGTCTGAGCAATGAGTTTTCAAAGATAAAAATATTGCAACGATGTTGCAATATTTTTAAAAATGATTATTATTGCAATAAAATTGCAATAATGACATCGGTCAATTACCATTATGAGCTTGGGGCGACTTCTGCCCGCCGCCTTCCTGTGACTGTTCTGAGTGGATTTTTAGGGGCTGGGAAAACCACACTGCTTAATCATATCCTACACAACAAGGAAAATCTCCGGGTTGCTGTGATTGTCAACGACATGAGCGAAGTAAATATTGACGCTCAGATTGTTGAAAGGGAGGATGTGCTGTCACGCACGGAGGAAAAACTAGTTGAGCTGAGCAATGGCTGTATCTGCTGTACGCTTAGAGAAGATCTGATGAAAGAGGTTGCCAAATTGGCTGCTGAGGGTAGGTTCGATTATCTGCTGATCGAAAGCACAGGTATTTCTGAACCTGTACCTGTTGCGCAAACTTTCAGTTTTGCTTCCGAAGACGGGGCGCTCGATCTTTCGAAGATTAGTTATATCGATACGATGGTTACCGTGGTGGACAGCTATAATTTTTTCCGGGATTATAGCTCTATGGATGTACTGCGGGACAGGCAATTGACCGATGACGAGTTGGACGGGCGTACAATTGTGAATTTATTAACGGACCAAATCGAGTTTGCTGATGTGCTTGTTCTGAATAAATCAGACCTGCTGCCAGAGCGGGATCTTGCGCTATTGGAGGCAACCTTACGAAAATTGAATCCTGGCGCCAGAATCGTTAAATCGGCTTTTGGGCAGGTTGCGCCATCGCAGATATTAAATACGGGACTTTTCGACTTCGACAAGGCGCAGCAATCCGCTGGATGGATAAAGGAGCTTTCCGGGGGAGCCCATACGCCGGAGACGGAGGAATACGGAATATCTTCCTTTGTCTTTCGCAGCCAGCGGCCTTTTCATCCAGCCAGGTGGTGGCGTTTCCTGAATGAGGATTATCCCGCCAATATTATCAGGGCAAAGGGCTTGTTTTGGCTCGCTTCCCGCCCGGAAATGGCGATCAATTTCAGCCAGGCCGGCGGTAGTTTAAGGGTAGAGAATGCCGGAGTCTGGTGGATCAGCATGCCTTATTCCGAACGCATCCGATACCGGGCCTTTAACGATAATCTGAAACAGATCGAAGCTCGCTGGAGCAAGCAGTGGGGGGATCGGATGAATGAATTGGTCTTTATCGGGCAGGACCTTGAAAAAGAAAGATATCTCCGCCAGATCGAGCAATGTCTGCTTACGAACGAAGAAGCAGAAGATTGGATGCATAAGGTATACAAGGATAATTTTCCCATTTTATAAAGTTTTTTATATGTCTCAATTTAAAGTACCTGTTCCTGTTACAATACTGAGTGGATTCCTTGGCGCAGGCAAAACTACATTCCTGAATTCGATGATTCAATCGGTTAAGAAGCAAGGGCGTAACGTATTTGTTGTCGAAAATGAATATGGCCAGGAAAACATCGATAGCCAGCTTGTCATTGGTGCAGACAATGAGATATTTGAGTTTTCGAATGGCTGCCTTTGTTGCGATCTGAACGAAGATCTCTTTGATCTGCTTTTGGAACTGTGGAAGAAGAGGGCAGAATTTGATGAATTGATTATCGAGACGACCGGCATCGCCGATCCGGCAACCGTTGCCTTGCCGTTTTTGACGAATCCAATTATAGGCGGGGCGTATCAGCTGACTCGTATTGTATGCCTGGTCGATGCCAGGTTAATCGAATCGCAGCTGAAAGAGACCGAGGAGGCACGAAAGCAGATAAGTTTTAGTGACATACTTCTGATTACCAAAACAGAGGAGCTTTCAATTGACCAGATAGCGCATGTTCAGCAGTTATTGGCTGAGCTTAACCCGTTTGCATTCGTTTTGAATGGTAACAGGACTGAAGGTTATCCGATGGCTTTGATTCAGCATTTTTTGCGTTATGAGCACCCGGAGCAAAATCGTTTGCTGGATTCTCCCCGCGCTTCTCCTACGCATCATCATGAGGGAGAACATGGCCATAAGCATCATCACGATCACCATCATCATCATGACATTACCTCCCTTAGTTTCCGGTTTACAGAATGCTTTGACCTTGAAGAGCTGGAATGTAGGCTGATCGCCTTTTTACAACTGCAGGCCAAGGACATTTACCGGGTGAAGGGAATCGTTTATGCGCATGGCAAAAAAAATAAGGTGATCCTTCAATCCGTAGCACATTACCTGGGTATCACAGAAGGCAGGGATTGGGAGAAGAACGAAGAAAAGGTCAGCCGGATCGTCTTTATAGGTAAGCGATTGAAACCGGACGGGTTTGAAAAGATGTTGCAGAGTTGTTTTTATAGGGATGATCGTAGAGTTAAGGATTCTTTCCTGCACTGATACCGTGCAGGACAAAATCAATACTATTAATCCTTGTGGGAATCTTCATCGGCGACTGGCCGGCTGGTGGGGTTCGCCGGCCGCCATGGGCAGGCGTATGCGCAGGCCGGTATGCAGTAGGGGCATGGTTTAATGATCCGGAAGGAAAATACCAGCATGCTCGTTTGAGCAGCTGGTATATCCCCAGGGTTTTATTTTACATTAGTTCTTCTTTTTCAGCAAACCCATCAGGAACAGAGCCGCTAGGACAAGTAGGCCTGAGAAAAATAGATATTTCCCATTGGTAGCTGTTGAGGCGGAGGGTTGTTGTATGGTTATTTCATGACCAGTGACTGGCTGGGATCCAGAAGATGTGGGCTTACCTGCCGGGGCATATTTTCCTGCTTTCAGTTGGGTAAGTTGCATTTTATAGGCCTGGAGTGTGATGGATTGGCCAGGCGCTTTTTCCAAAATCTTTGTGATGTATCCTGTCAAGCCTGGCGAATTGCATACGGCAGTATTGCATGTAGCACCATGTTGTGCAACCGAGCCGGCAATCGAACGGGCCATTGTGGTCAACTGTTGATCTGTCGGCTTCCAATAACCCTTTTCTGCCGATTCAAGCATAGTTGCTGTCATTGACTGGAGTGCATAGGGGTTGTGCTGATCGAAATAATCCTTCAGTCCAAGATGGTTTTTGTCTTGCAAATAGGTGGCATAGACCTGGTTCCAATCCTCGTTTGTTACCATTTCCGGAGAAGTGGCATTCCAGAGAAAAAGGTCTTCGGTGAATGCGCTCATATATCTTGCGCCGTCATATCCGTGGTCCATCATGCCCTTGATCCACTTGGGATTAAGATATCGGCTTTGTAGCTCTAAATGATACATATCGGCCAAAGGTGTGACGGCAGCATCGGCAGGATCCTGCAGATCATTGATATAAAGGTCGGGTGTGCGGCCGGTGGTATTCCGGACGGCAAGATCATAAGCGCCGAAATAGGCCGCCACCATGGGGTGGTCGAGCAGTCCGTAAACGCTCGATGAGCGGCTAAAGGCTGCTGCGTCGATGTCTTTGATGTTAAGTTCGAACAGTTGTCTCTTATAGGCGGCGGAGAGGGGTCTGCCATAGGCGAAGGCCATTCTGTTCAGGTAAAGGTTGGAAAGAGTCGTGTCCTTGGTCCATGTGTCGCCATTTTCTGCGGCGAATTCCAGGTTGGTTGAAAAGGCGCCTATGTCAGACGAATATAACCGCAGCGAAGCATCCGAAACAGTATCCATATGTAATTTTGAAGCATACGTCCGCGAATGACGTGCGACCCAATTGGGATAGGGGTTGTCGGCGTTCGCGCTGTCGATAGCTTCGGATGCAAGACGGATAGCCTTGTCCAGCATGCGGATTTTGTCCCCGAAATGATCCCGATAGGTGCCTGAAGTGGTCACCAGTACGTCGATACGCGGGCGGCCTAACTCCTTTGACGGGGTGAGCGTGACATCCATTACCTGGCCTTTGGAGTTCCAGACAGGCTTTGCCCCGATCAGGGCAAGTATTTCGGCTTCCATTACGCCCTGGGTGTGGGTGATCTCCGATGACCAGAGCACGAATGCTACTTTCCGGGGATAACTGCCGGCTCCATGTTTGTGAACATATTGTCCCAGCAGTTGATCGGCCATCTGACATCCTATGTTCCATGCTTCTTTGGAAGGCATGGCCCTGTCATTGCCGGAATAGGTGTCACGACCTCCGGGCAGGACGGTGGGATCATTTACCGGATCGCCTCCTGGACCGGGAGAAATATAGCGTCCGCACAGCGCTCTCGATAGCTGTGTAACTTCATCAGGTGTCTGTAACAGCAAATCACGATAATGCAAAGCGAGTATTAGCTGCTGGTTCATACTGCTATCTTTGGATGACGCGAGGGATGCCGGCGGATTATTTTTTAGGAGAAGGGCACGCAGGATCTTCATACCGGAATCCTCTTGCTGTGACCTGCTGCCAGGGAACTGTTTGGAAAATTCTTTTCCAAGCATACCATGTACCATGGTGACCAGCATTTCTCCTTTGGGTGGATCCCCAAGTATATGACTACCTGAAGGCATTCGTTGACGGGCCAGTCTTTCAATCCAGGCGTCGAGCCTAATTATATCGAGGGACGAATCCAGTTTTTGCGAATTTCTGAGAGAGAGTATGGCATCCTCCAGGTTTCGTTTCAACGCGGGGTTGGTGGCGGTTTTCCATTCGTCAATTCTATGTTTCAGCAATTGCATGGAATCATTCAGACCAGCAGTGGTAATATTGATGATATAACCTATCGTAAGCGCATTGGCTCTTCTTTTGTTGCTTACCCCTCCATTGGCTATCAGTGGAGAAAGAGATATATGGGGAATATTCCCGACCAGCTCGCCAACAAAGTCTTTTACCGAAGGGCCTTCTTCTTTTCCCGGCATAAGGGATAGCTGAGTAAAAAGGCTGAGCCATGCATGCGGTTGTTCGATCCGTTTCATCCATTCGTAGAAGGCAATGTATGCATGGGTAGGGGGGAGCGCGTCTTTTCCGTAAATCAAGGACGTGTTGTCCTGCAGACCCCAGTTGGGATGAGGAGCTAAGATGATCTTTCCATAACGCAGAATGGGTATTACGATCGACCTTTTTCCATTACTATCGGTCAACGTCTGAAGATTTCCGGGAGCAGGTCCCCAATGCGCGATCACCTCTTGCTGCTGTTCCATAGGATAATCATGAAACCAGCTGAGGTATTGCTCTTCCGGTATAATGACGACTTCTCCGGCTGCAGCCCGTTTGCGAAGTTCAGCAGGCGCCCAGCTGCCTGTATTGGATGCGTGGAGCGACATGGCTCGGGCAAGTGCTGCTGCGTCGGGTAAAGGGGCTTTACCAACATCATATCCCTGGGTCCGCCAGGCCGTCAGCAATTTGCTGAGGCTGGCAGGAACATCCAGGTAGGCATCAATGTCGGCACCGACATTTGCTTTGCCACTTCCTTCACTATAGTAGGTTAAGACCAGTCTTTTTTCGTTGTTGACCGTTCTCCTCAGCCTGGCCCACGCCAAAGCCCGTTCCACACGCCATTTGACCTGATAGTCTATCGGCTCGGTAAATTGTTCGCCGCTGTTCGTCGTTTCGGCTCCGGCAATATTTATGGGTTCAAAAACACCGTCCCGCTCAGTAAAAAACGCGCGATCTGACATATCGGGAGCAAAGCCGCCGGGATCCTTTTCCCATTGAGAAGGGCTTTTGAGATAGTGATTTACCGCGCCCAGCAAAGGAACATCCAGCCGGCGGGCTGCATCGACTCCTTTTTGGGGTTTGGAGAAATTGAGGAACATGCCTCCATAAATCACAACGTCTACGATAGCACTATCTTTTTCCATAAAGACGGAATCCAGCGGGAAGGCGCCTTTTCCCAGGTAAGTGATCGGCCGGCCGCCATGCTGCTCGACGCATTTGATGAGTGCATCGATGTGGCGCATATCCTTCTTCACATAGTTGTTCTGGTAGAAGACCAGGCCAACGCGGGGGGAATCGGTAACAGGATGACTTCGATTATACCAGTTCTCATACTCTCCCGCCGTATGAAAGAGGGTATCACAGCCGGGGTAGTAAAAGCCGTTATCCGGATAGACAATGGGCGAAATGACCGGTACCGGTCGCTGGAACAAACTGGCCGCAATGTAGGAAAGCATTCCTTTGTAGTTATCCGTATTGCCATTGGCCCAATAGACGCCCAGCTGGGGATACTGTTTCAACGAAAGGTTGCCCTGGATAATCGAAGAGTCGAGAAATAGTACTTTAGTAACCGCTTTCAGTGAATCGATCTGCGGTTGCAGCAGCGAAGCTCTTGCTCCCATGCCCTCGAAAAGGACGAGCCGGTGACGCGAAAGCTCCTTCACAGAGAAGATGGGGAGCTGCCCTTCGCTGACTCCGTACATATCGACGTGGATGTCCTTTTCGTATGCAGTGCATGCTTCGCGAAATTCGCTGGAGTTGTATTGAAGATGAGGCGACACAATCGCTACATCCGCGGTAGTGCCAGCCATGTGACAAGCGGATAGCAATACAGCAGCCGCAAGGATGGCTATTAGTAAATGACGCATATAAGATTATTTAGTACTGTCAGGAACATAAACGACCTGACCGTTGTCGAGGCGATAAGCGGTTCCCAAACGAACGCCGTTGCCGGACATTGTCTTTTCTTCCGACTTATGAGATACCGGCTGTGTTGAATTGTTCAGGAGCCCTTTGGATGACATAAGCGTAAACAGCGCTGCGATGACCGCCACTATAAAGGCGATACTGACGTCAAAGAGCTGTGCAACACCCGCCATCGGATCGTCATCCCTGTCCTCTGTTGCTATTTGTTGAACGGATCTGATAAATCGCATATAAATGGTAGGTTCAGCGGTTTGTCTGCAATCTTGTTTCGGCCATTTCCGACAGCAGGGCAATATCGTGCCGCAGCCACCTGACCCTGACGTGGGCGATGGAATAGGCCAGTCCCCCGATGATAAGCCCAAGCACTGTCGTTGAAAAGGCAGTAATCATCTGACTCGAAAGCCCGCCAAGGTTGCCCTGAGAAAGATTGCTCAGGGCCCTGGCCATCGGTGTCAGGGTGCCGATCAATCCGAGGGTCGGCCCCATTTTTATACTGTAGCGGGCACGCTGAATAGATCGTTCGCCGTCTTGTTCCGTCTTAAGAAGGATGGCCGCCAATTCTATCTCCAGCGTTTGCCCCGCTGGTATTGTCCTGATGGATGTTGCAGAAGGGAAAAGTATCGCATCGGGCTTACGGAGCCTTAACCATCCTTCCCGGCAAAATAGTCCCAGACTATAGAAGATCCGGGCCAGCAGGAAAAAGAGAGCCAGGATCACGGGATAAAAGAACAATGCGGACAGTTGGTAGAGAAACGACTCCAGGGATCTAACAATATCCATAGCGCTAATTTTTATGAGGTTGTTTGCCAAAGAACAATGTATAGCGGAGAGAAAACGAGCGTCCGGAAAGGTTGTATCCCCGTTTCTCATAATAGTTTTCATCCGTCAGATTGGCCAGGGCAAAGGTCAGCTGATGACGATCTCCGACCAGGTAGGAGGCTGACCAGTCAAGTACCATAAAGGAAGGGTACTGCACCAGGGGCTGTTCGACATTGTTATAATCGGTATCCCAGCGTTTCCCGACATAACGACCTGTCAGCCGGGTGCTGAATCTTTTCAACGTGCTATACTCGATTCCATAGTTGACATTAGCCTTTGCTACGTTCTTTATCTGGGCCGTTGTCGGTTTGCCATCATTGGCAGTAATGTCTGCCGCTTTGAAAGTATTGGTGATATTGGTGAAAATGCGCAGCGAATAGCGATAGTTGGTCAGCGCGCCGAAGTCATAGCTGACCATGACCTCCAAGCCGCGTATCCGGCTTTTATCGGCGTTATAATAAGTCGTCACGGAAGCGACATTGTCGGAGCCAATGGTGTAAGGTGTGGTCGGTGGTTGCGACAGGGTGGCAACGCGGTTGCTGACATTCGTACTAAAATAGGTAATGTCGGCCCGGATCCCTGCCGGGAGACGTTCGTATTTGATACCGATCTCTTCCGATACGCTGCTTTCGTTTTTGAGTTTGGCGTTACCCTCTGTGACGTCTACCTGTCCTGTACCCTGTCCTGAAACGGCATACCCGGCTACGCTGGATGGATCGGGTGTCACGAAGGCACGACCGATACTGCCGTGTACGGCGAGATCTTTGACCAACTCGTATTGGGCGCTGAGGCTGGGACTGACAAACTCATTCGTCTTACTGGCAGTATAGAGAACTTCCTGCAAACCAGGGGTATGTTCGATGGAAAAGCTGGTGATATCCAGTCGTATGCCGGGGTTGATATTAAGCCGGTTGTTTAGAAAGTGCAGCTGCCCCTGGGCATAAAAGCCATTCGTGATAAGAGCTGAGTTGGGACTATAGGCGGTTTCGTTTTGTACACCGCTGATGGGCTGATCAAAGGCCAGTGCTTTGGAAGTGGCGTGGTTAAAGTCGTAACCTGCTACGATCTTCTGGCGGCCAAGGGAAATAGCGTCTTTCAATTGCAAACCATACCAGACATAATCGGTCTTATAATCTACATAGGGGGTGTCTATCGGCTGGCCAAGATAATCCTCGATGGCAATGTATTTTGTTCTTTCATCGGCGTAATAGGCGCGGGCGGAAAGCTCGTGATTGCCTTCTTTTCCGGTCAGAGCGAGTTCGGTGCTATGCCGGTGGGCGTCTTTCAATGCATTGCCGGTATTGCCGGAGAAGATATCGCCGGGTGTCTGGACATGGTCGGCGATAAATATCGTACCGCTTGCGTCAAGTCTCCAGTTAGAAGATAATTTATAACCGATGCGGGCGGAAGAAGTATAATAAGAATATTCGGTATAAGGCTTTGTCGTGCCATCGGCTCCTTTATCATTGATAAGGGAGTCGCGTCCGTTGGAGAATACATTGAGTGCATGCGAGCTTCCAAGCATCTTTCGGAAAAGATTGCCGTCACCAATCCGAAAATTGGATGCCCTGTTGAAGTACAGGCCGGATAAGTCGAAATCAAAATGACGATCGATATTGCCTCCGGCGTGTCCACCCACCTGGTAAGTGTTGTAGCTGCCATAATCGGCAAAGACATTGCCTCTTACAGATCCCTGGGTTACCAACGGTATGATATTTATCACACCGCCCATGGCCTGAGAACCATAGAGTGCAGAGGCAGGGCCTTTCAATACTTCGACGTGATCGACATTGCTCAGATCGATCAAACCAAGATTAGTAGTACCCGCTGGACGGCCATTGATCAGCAGCAGGGTATGCTGGTTCAGACCATCGAATTCCGGGCGAAAGCCACGAATGCCCACACCGGATTCCAGACCGGGGTATTGGATGACATTGAGTGCCGTGTTTTTTTTCAAAATATCGGTCATATCCAGCCCAGGTGTGGCGGCAATATCCTTTGCTGTCACAACTTCGATCTTTTGTGGGATGTCTTTCCGCAATTGTTGGAGCCGGCCGGCGGTGACGACAACCTGGTCAAGAACATGGGTGGAATCGATGGGATGCTTAGGGCTGGCAGATGGCGTTTGTGCTGCTGCCGATATAGACAACAGGCTTGTCAGAGCGATAACTGTTAGTTTCATGGCGCAAATATATTTATTGCAATTTTGTTGCAGTAAATATTTACAACAATGTTGCAAAAATATGGATGAACGGCGCTGAGTGATTATCAAGACTGCTTACTCACCTCTATATGCCCCTGCCACCCAGACATAAAAAAGCGAAGGGATTCGCAGCGGTAATATTCGGATTATTGACCAAAGGACATCGATTTTGTGCCTGTGGTCAAAATGCACCCTGAAGTTCATTTTCTCTTTTTACCTTTTTCCTATGAAACCGAAATATCTTGTTTATCTCCTGGCCCTGGTCAAGCTTATCTTGCCCTTCTTCCTTCAAAATTCTGCTTGGGAACCTCACCGGGATGAGTTCCTTTACCTTGCGGAAGCGCGGCATATGGCCTGGGGCTATATGGAGGCGCCGCCCCTGCTTTCGGTCTTCGCCTGGCTGACAAACCTGCTAGGCGGGGCGATGTGGGCGATCAGGATATGGCCAGCTCTTGCCGGCGCTCTTACCTACTTCCTTGTAGGCCGATTGGTACTGCACCTCGGCGGACGTTGGTTCGCCCTGGTATTAGCCTGGATGCCCTTCTTCGCTGGCGCCTGGCTCCGGATGCAGTTTCTCTTTCAGCCGAATTGCCTGGACATATTGTGCTGGACAGCTTTAGCCTATGCGCTGATCAGGTATAAGCAGAACGAAAAGCCGGTCCACCTCTATGCCGCGGGCTTCAGCCTGGGGCTTGGCCTGCTTGCAAAGTATACGATGGCGTTCTATGCAACAGGGCTGCTGGCTGGTCTTCTTTTGACCTGGGATAAAAAGATACTTGCTAATCGCCATTTCTACTATTCCATCGGTTTGAGCATTCTGCTCATCCTACCCAATCTTCTCTGGGAGGTCCGCCACGGCTTCCCGATCGTCTACCACATGAAAACGCTGCAGGACAGCCAGCTTCAATACCTGAATCCCTGGTCTTTCCTGGCGGACCAGGCGCTATACAATGTGGCTACTATCTTTACCTGGGTGACGGGGCTCATCTGGGTGATGCGCGTAAAAGAATACCGTTTTATAGCCTGGGCATTCGTGGTTTCGCTTACGCTCCTGGTGATCGGCCACGGGAAAAGCTATTACTCGCAAGGCGCTTATCCTGTGCTGTTCGCATTCGGCGCTGCCCGTCTGGAAGCCTGGGCAAACCAATGGTGGAAAATGGGAATGCTGGCTTTTAGTCTCTTTATAGGTATCCGGCTTGTCCCCCTGGAACTTCCTTTCAGGGCCCCGGCTCAGCTGGCGGAATACTATGTTCGCCATCCATTAGCGCGTAAAGTAGGAGTGTTACGCTGGGAAGACCAACAGGATCATGCTCTGCCCCAGGATTTCGCCGATATGTTATCCTGGGAACAGATGACCCAAAAAGTGGCTGTAGGCTATGCGTCACTCGATAGTGCGGAGAAGGCTCATACATTCCTCTTCTGCGATAATTACGGCGAAGCGGGGGCGGTTAATTATTACGGCCCGAAATACCATCTGCCGCCTGCCTATAGCGATAATGCCAGCTTCCTCTATTGGATGCCTGAGAACTATGACCAGTTCGATGTACTTCTGCTTGTCACCGACGACAAGCAGGAGATGCAGCATCGTTTCATCAAAGAGTTCAAAGAGGTTCGGTTGATCGATAGCATCGCGAATCCTTATTCGCGCGAGTACGGCTCCCTGATCATTCTGATGAAAGGGCCAAGTAATTTGATGCGACAAGCATTCCGGGAAAAGATCGAAAAGGACAAAATGAAGACCACTGCGCAAGGCGCTCTTCAGACAATAAAGCCCAATCCCCTGGATGAAGGCGGCGAATTGCATTGAATACATTTATTTGATTATCTTGCAATGACTTAAGCTGCTTTGATTGGATAGTGATCTTTCTTCAAATATTCCTTTGGCGTTAACGGATGACGCCCTGCTTCTTCAACTTCATCACGGAAGCAGGGAGGCGTTTACCCTCCTATATAATACTTACCAACCTAAGGTCGCGCGTTACCTGATCCCTTTTGTTTCGCCTGGCGTCGTAGCTGCAGAAGAAGTTGTTCAGGAGGTCTTTATCAAGCTTTGGATGCGGAGGAAGGAGCTGCTGCACGTGACTTCCCTGGAAGCCTATCTTAAAAGGATGGCCAGAAACCAGCTGTTGAATATTGTCAAGGCGCAGCGTATCAAACAGCGGCATGAAGCCCTGGCAGGAGCTGTACGGGGCGAATCGACGGACGAAATAGAGAACGATTACCACTTTTCGGAATATTACCGGCTGACCAGGGAAGCGCTGGAACTGCTCCCTGAAAGGCGGCGTTTTCTTTTTCAGCTAAGTACCGTAGAAGGCTATTCCCTGGATGAGATTGCCGCTAAAACCAATTTGTCGAAGGCTGTAGTAAAGAAACAGCTGACCCTTACCAATCAATTTCTTCGCAAGCATCTCCGGGAAAAAGGAGACTTCCCATTGGAGGCCGGGCTGGTATTGCTTTGCTGCCTGTTGACCAGCCTGAAATAAAAATATTTTTGACCGACCGTCTCCTCCTTCTCCTGTCATTTGTCTTATCGATTAGAAACCGACTATATGGATATCCCGGCCATTTTACAACGATTTGCAGCAGGTTCCGTCACCGAGGCGGAAAGAGCGGAATTTGCCGACTATATCAAAACGCTTTCTCCGATCGAGTTGGAGGCGCTCATGATAGACTACGAACGGGTGATGGAGGTCTACGACATGCAGCAGGTGGACGCACGTGAAGCGATATCGGAGCGGGTGTCCGCCCATCGATCGGATGATCTGCCTGCCGATCCGGAATTGTTGAAGCATATCGGGACAGCAATCGGGCATTTGGAGAGACTTGAATGGAACGGAGAACCGGGGAGATACAGAAAGAGAAGGGGAAAGGTGTGGCGTATGGTCTTTATACCAGCGGCCTGCCTGATCCTGGTCGCGGCGATCTATCTGCTTGGAAAGCCCAAGACTATTGAAACACCGAAGGTTCGGGCTGGGGTGGCTTCGATAGGCCCGGGTGGGAACAGGGCGACACTGACGTTGGCGAATGGGAATAGCGTGGTGTTGGACAGCGTTGCTATCGGTCAGCAAAATGCCCAGGGGGACGGATTGACAAAGCTGGCGGATGGGGAGCTGGTAAGGCTTGAAGATGGAAAGTTGCAATACGGGGCTGAGAAAAATGGAGCGGCAGGCAGCAATCCCGAAGAGACTCGGTTTAATACATTGACGACGCCAAGAGGGGGGCAATACCAGGTGGTATTGTCGGACGGTACAAAGGTCTGGTTGAATGCGGCTTCGGCGATCCGGTATCCAACGGTGTTTAAAGGAAAGGACAGAGAGGTAGAGGTCAGAGGTGAGGCTTATTTTGAAGTAGCACAGGATATGACGCATCCTTTTAAAGTGAGCGTCGCACAGATGAGTGTAGAGGTCTTAGGTACTTCCTTCAATATAAAGGATTATACCAATGAGGCAGACAGCCAGGTGCATACGACATTGGTGCAGGGGGCAGTCAGAGTATTGGCAGGTAAGAGCTCTGCCGTGCTTCGCCCGGGACAACAGGCGAATGTCGGTATTGGAAACCAGCAGCTGGGCGTGAAGAGCGGAGTGGATGTGGAGAGCGTGACGGCTTGGGTGAATGGTAAGCTGGTACTGAATGGAGCGGATATACGGGAGTTAATGGAAGAGATCAGCAGATGGTTCGACGTGAATATCCGCTACGAGGGGAGGGCCCCTTCCATTGGACATGGCGGCTTTTTTGGATTTATCGACCGGAATGTTCCGCTGACCAATTTGTTAGAGGTGCTGGATAGCTATGGTGTAAAGACCCGCGTAGAAGGGCGGACGATTATCGTACAATAAAACAACGCTATATATATGCCCAATCAACTTCGGCCTCCCTGATGTCTGGCGGGTGTAGTCAATAAAAAAACCGGAAATGTTAGCGCATTTCCGGCGGATTTGGGCTACCCTGTAAAAGACAAGTTTTGCTACAAACGAGTTTACGATAACCCAAACTGCTTAAAGGTATGAAATTAACTGCTTGGACCAAAAGCTGGACCCCATCCGGCTTTAAATGTCCTATGCTCCTTCGTAAAGGATGGTTAGTCATGAGAATAACGACACTGTTGATCCTGGTTGCGGTCCTCCATGTATCGGCCAAAATCAATGCTCAAAAGATTACATTGTCTTCCGATAATATTACGATCACCCAGCTGTTTCAGCGATTGAATAAACAAACCGGCTACTCTTTTCTCCTAAAGGATGCCGTCATCGGGAAAGATCAGAAGGTAAGCGTGCACGTAAAGGATGCAAGCCTGGAAGAAGTGCTGACCAGCACGCTGAAACCCTTTTCTCTCAGCTTCAAGATCAATAATAAGATCGTTTTTATTATACCGGCTCCAAAGCCTGTGGCTGTGGCCGATGTTCCGCTGCCCGACCCCGGTATCGATGTACGGGGAAGGATCATCGATAGTCTGGGCAACCCGCTGGAGGAGGCTTCTGTGGTGGTGAAAGGAATGCAAAAAGGAGCGCATTCGAATGCCAGAGGGGAGTTTGAATTGAAAGAGGTGGCTGCAGGCGCATATCTGATCGTTTCTTATACCGGGTACAGCACCGTTGAACTGACGATTACCCCTGAAACCAAATTCCCTTTGATCATTGTGCTGCGGCCTTCACATAATGCCCTGGATGAAATGATCGTTCAGGCTTATGGTACGACAACCCGGCGGCTTTCTACGGGCAGCATCAGCATGGTGAAGTCGGATGAACTGGAAAAGCAACCGGTCGGCAACGTGATGGCGGCCTTGGAAGGTCAGGTGCCGGGTTTGCAGATCACTCAGCAGACGGGGGTGCCGGGTGGTAACTTCAGCGTGCAGCTGCGCGGGCAGAATAGTCTGACACAAAATTCCAGCCCCTTATATGTAGTAGACGGCATCCCTTATCCCTCGGCTAGTCTGACAGAGATACAATTCAACAGCGCGATGGGCAGCAATGGCGCCAGCCCTTTGGATGGGATCAGTATGGCGGATATCGAAAGTATCACGGTCCTGAAAGACGCTGCTGCCACATCGATCTATGGAGCCAGGGGCGCCAACGGGGTGATCCTGATCACCATGAAGAAAGGGAAGAAGGGCGCCACCCGGTTGAATATTAATGCGTATAGCGGATGGGGAAAAGATCCCCGCAGGATAAGCCTGATGAATACGTCCGAGTACCTGGCCATGCGGCACGAAGCTTTCGCCAATGGCGGCGTGACGCCTTCGGCTTCAACGGCCCCCGATCTTTTGGTTTGGGACACGACACAAAATACCGACTGGCAAAAGAAGCTGATTGGCGGCGCCGCGCATTATGACGATATCCAGGCTTCGGTGTCGGGAGGAACGGGGAATACAGGATTTTTGCTTGGCGGCGGCTATCACGAAGAAGGAACGGTCTATCCCGGGAATGCAAAAGACAGAAAGGGATCTGTGCATTTCAACCTCAACCATAATAGTACCGATGGGAAGTTCAAGGCAATGCTGACGGGATCCTTTACCCATGACAATATCAATCTTCCTCCGCAGGATCTTACCGGTTCGGTGACATTGGCGCCTGATCAGCCGGCCTTACTGAACAAGGATGGAAGTCTCAACTGGCCTTCGGGCGGCTCCAATCCATTGCAATACCTGAAGCAACCCTATAACTCATCTACGGATAACCTGGTGACGAGCGGGAGCCTCGGATATACGATCATCGCGGGCCTGCAGGCAAAGATAGATATGGGATATACGGACCTGAAAAGCTCAGAAGTACAGGTAACACCGGTGTCTTCTTATAACCCCGCGTCTCAGGCCTTTGCAGTCTCCTCTTCTCAATTCGGGAATAATGAATACAAAGTTTGGAATATCGAGCCCCAGATCAACTATAACCTGCACTGGGATGGGAATTCATTGGCGGTGCTTGTCGGGTCTACGGTTCAGTCCTCTTTTAGTAAAGGGATGCTGGTCTATGCCAGCGGTTTCCCCAGCGATCTGTTGTTGAATGACGAGGCGGCAGCCAAGAGCCTGAGCATTTCCAACAACACCAATTCCAACACCAGGGATAATTCACTCTTTGGCCGTGTCAG